>NZ_SELU01000019.1:0-78268 GCF_006861605.1 Pseudanabaena sp. UWO310
TACATTCTTGCAACAATTCATCGAGCAGTTCTTTGCGTATATTCATCTGTTTTGGTGTTAGTAGTTGTGTGTCTAGATTGTCTCTCTGTATATATCCCAGACTTTACACAAAATACTCTACACTCTCGCATCACCCACTTTTTCGAGATATTCCACATTGCCAAATAAACTAATTTGAAAGTAGCGTCATCGGAAGAAAAAATCTGTTGAGATTTAATCACTTTCTGTAACCTGCTATTCATCAACTCAATAGCATTAGTGGTATAATAAATAGCCCTGCGAATCTCAGGTGGAAAAGCAAAGAAAGGGATAATATTCGCCCAATTCGTGGCTCAGCCGTAATGCTCTGTAATTCTCCATTCTGTTCTGAGCTTTAGAAACTGCTTGAAAAATTTTGGGCGTATTTAGATGTAGATGAAAATCATGTTTTATCTATGTTTTTATCCTTTTGCTATGTCACCATAGGGCTGAAAGTATTACATTTAGCCCTATGGTAGTGATTGAGTTTATCCACCCAAACTAGAATACGAGTAAACAACTAACAAATTACGCCTAAAAGTCGTAATTTGTTAGTGCGAAAACTTTTCAAACAGTCTTTTAGATAGAAATTATCAAAATTAGCGCCTAAAACCACTGCCAGAAAAGGCTTTGAAGAGATGTGTCCTTCTCAGACACGAATCGTTGTCACACATTTACTTGCTCCCCTTATTGAGCAGTAGAAGGTGGTGGTGTAGGAGTAACGAAAAGCGTAGGTGTAGGAGCAATATAGGGTGTAGGTGTAACATAAGGTGTAGGTGCAGTAACAGTTGTACCTTTTCCACAGATACTACTCAAATCTAAAACTCTACCACCTGAGATTTCAATGTAGCAAATCGGCTCATATTTAAGAGATTTACTAATTTCTGGATATGGATAACGAGCCAATGATGGATGAGTGAAAGCGCTTAAACTTATTAAACTAAATAATCCAATCCTTAATAAACATTTTGCATTTTTCATGATCTGAAGCAAGATAAATCGAGGTTAAATGAAGCTTTAAAAAACCAATAAATGGCTAATAATAGGACTCACGCAAAAAGACCTGAAACCCTAATTTTCCGTAGGGGCAATTCATGAATTGCCCCTACGGAAATCCTATTTGATAGAAAAACCCATGTCTTTCAGAACCGCTATAGTGAACTTTAGATCGTTCTCTGAATAATCCTCAAGTGTAGCTGCACTCATCAAGTCTCGTTTTAGTTTTGAGTTTCCTTCCCAAAAGTGTCCAAATCCATACGTGCGTTCAGAAACAGAAAATCGCGGGACTTCCACATCTCCTTGTAAGGGAACTGAAACAACATTCTCGTATGGGAAAGTGGAATTATAGACCGCAATGATATTGTTACCTGTTAAATAACAATTTGTGGAATTTGGACATTTAACATTATTGTAAAATTGTGGGAAACGTTGCTGTCCAAATCCCATATAATGCGCTAACTCATGCATAATAATTTTCTTCTGGCGAGCAGGAGTAAATCCAAAAAAATAATCAGGATTAATTCTAAGTGTTGGAGCACCAGTTTGTTGATCGTAGTCAGAACGTGCATAGATATTCTTACCAATTGTCCTGTCCTCAATAACACTGAAAGTAAAACCATTTTGAACAGGACTACCCAGAGGACCACTCTGAATCTTTGACATCCATGTATTTACTGCATCGGTAGTAGCAGTTCGACCAAGAGCAGACTTGGAACTATTAGAGAGATAGTTCCAAGTAATAAGAAAAGTAGAATTAGCAGACCACTTTTGAGCATTCGTTCCATTACAACTATAAATTTGTACAGGAGTACCAATAGTACCAATCCACCCATTTCTGACATCCAAACATTTCTGACTCACAGGGTTGCGGATCTCACCTGAACTGTTAATAGTCCACCTCTGAGCATTTGTGCCATTACAGTCGTATAGCCACACAAGTTGTCCATCTGTGAAAATTTGTCCAGATTGAATATCTAGGCACTTCCCAGCAGCATTTCTAAGTGTTTCTCCAGAAACTTGCCATTGTTGTGCTGTAGTGCCATTACACTCCCAAATCTGTGTAGCTGTGCCATTGGTATAAACATAGCCATTTTGAACATCCAAACATTTCCCGCCAACGTTTTTGATGGCATTATAAGCAGTCTGAGCTTCTACCAGTGAAGGAGAAAACATTCCCAATACTGAGCCAAAAACTGAGAGTACACCCAATACAGATAATGGAACGAGGGAAAGGCGGGATTGTTTCTTTTGTGATTGCATTAGTTTGAAATCCTTAGTTATAAAAATTGTCAATCAAGACTTGAACATGATGGGGATGCATAGAAGAATTACAAGCAAAGTTCCCAAAGCTCAACTGGCATTGAGCAACTTAATATTGTTGTGAATTTCTTTAGACAAATTCCGCTTAGCCAGAGCAGAACGAGGCAGCACCCGCAAAACCTCAGCGATCGTGGTGATGCCAGACATAACCTTCGCGATCGCTGCTTGGCGAAAAGACTGGAAATCACTGCTATGGAGATAGCGCGTCAATTGCGTCATCGACCCCTCATAAATGATTTGCCGAATAGAATCATCAATCTCCAGCAATTCGATAATTGCTTCTCGACCTAAATAGCCAGTATCAAAACATTTAGGACAGCCCTTACCCTTACGAAAGTTTTGATGACTCACCTCACCCCGCACCAAACCGATCGCCTCCAACTCACGATCAGATGGCCCATAGGCACTAGAACAATGGGGACAAACACGACGCACAAGGCGTTGAGCCACCACACCCAGCAAAGCATCGCTTACCAAACTAGGATCGAGTCCCATATCCTTAATGCGAGGAATCGCGCTAGGTGCATCATTGGTGTGCATCGTCGTTAACACCAAATGCCCCGTTAGCGCCGCCCGAACCGCCGTTTCCGCCGTTTCTGCATCGCGAATTTCACCAACCATAATGATGTCTGGATCTTGACGAAGAATCGCCCGTAAGCCAGAGGCAAAGGTCATGCCCGCTAACTCATTAACTTGAGTTTGGGTAATATTGGAGAGGACATACTCCACAGGATCTTCCACCGTCGTGACATTGACATTTTCCGTAGCGATCGCCTGTAAGCTCGTATAGAGAGTACTAGTTTTACCCGAACCTGTTGGGCCCGTGAAAATAATCATCCCTTGTGGTTGACTGAGCCAGTTTTGATAAGTATGGCGCGCCTTTTCCGTAAAGCCTAAATCCGCAATATTGGTAAAGGGATTTTCTTGAGGCAATAGCCGAATGACAATTTTCTCGCCATTGACACAGGGCAAAGTACTCACCCGCAGATCCAAATCCTTCGCAATGTTATCTTCAGCAGTGTACTGCTCACCAATACGACCATCCTGAGGGCGGCGACTATCAGCAATATCCATTTCCGCCATGACCTTCAGCGCCACGATTACTTTGCGACTCACTTCTAGCGGTAAAGTTTTGATATCGCGGAGAATGCCATCAATACGGAACCGAATCCGCAACCCCTTATCGGTAGGCTCTAAGTGAATGTCACTAGCCCGACATTGCAAAGCACTAGCGAGAATCGCTTTGATTCGCCCGATTTGGTCTGTGGCTTTAGCTAACTTTAACTCGGCGGTTTCTGCGATCGCCATCGGTTCGAGATCGTCCCCAAAGGGTAAATTTCCCTCACTAATAGAGATATCAGAAACACTACCAATACGGATATTTTGTTTGCGAAACCAATCACGATAACTCTTTTTGCTAATCGCAATTATTTCCACATTCATTCCTAATCGCGAACTGAGACTCTTAATATCTTGAACAGATAATTCCTCTGGGGAACCCAGAAAAAAGCGCCCTTGCCATAGTAGCAAAGGAATAATCGCAGGTAGTCCCACTTGATTACCAATCTTTTGAAAAAAGCGATCGCTGACTTCAGGATCGAGCAGATTAACGGCAACTGTACCATCAGAAAATACCAGTTGGGCTAGGGCATCTTCGCAGGAGATTTTGCCCGATTTCATCAATTGCCAAGGACTTGTCGGCGTGGCAAAGGGAATTGCGGAATTAGCTGAATTAATAGTTTGAGAATTCATATTAACCTTGAAATTTAACCTTGAAAGTCAGAATTAGCATCAGGTAAACCTGCGGGTTGTTGATCGCAAGTACCTGTTTGTTCGCATCGTTGATTCTTTTTGCAAAATTCCGAAAGTACTCGTGTCTTTTCAGATGCTTCACCTAATTCGACATTACAAATATTCGGGCTGCGAAACCCACAGATAGATGAGAGGTCTAGTGCCTGATTAGGAGAGAGCTGAGCAAAACAGATCGGCGGGTTGTTATCGAGAGAAGAAGGGGAAATATTGGGGAATCTCGTTAATAATGGTTCTGCAAAGCTAGGACTTGCGAATAGAAGCGGGACAAATGAGGCGATCGCTACTTTGTTGGGAAGTTGTGTAAACATGAAAACCTACAAATTTTCTAAGAAATATTAGCTATATGTACGGCGCAAAGCGCCGCACATATAGTCGTCAGAGGTTATGGCATTGGGCGAGAGCCAGGAGCATTTCCATAGACAACAGCACTGGAAATCCATTGATTAGTACCTGAGATGCGATACCAACGAGCATCTGGTGTACCCAACCACAAATCTCTCTCAGTAGTGCCGTACTGCCAAGCATCAAAGTACACTCTTTGATTACCGCCAATGCGTCGGACAACCCCGAAGTTTGAACCAGGGCCAGAGCGGACATTGATGCCGCTAGAAGCACTAGTTCCAGAGAAGCTGACGTAACGGATCGGATTGGTTGGAGGTTGGGGAGTATTCCCTTTTACCCAGTAAGAGACATCAGAACGCCCGTTTACAGGAGTTCCAAAATCTACTATGGCAACGTTGGAGCAGTTAGATTCAGTGAACCAATTTCCACCTTGGTTAGCCCCCCGCACAGTCAGATAAGTATTGCCACTGCGGACTGAAGTTCTCTCGACAATTCCCACATGTCCGTAGGTAGTGTTAGCACCACGAAAGGTGGGTTGCATAATTACAATTGCACCAACTTGAGGATTACTGATACGGGTGAATCCAAGATTGGGCAGGCTGTAGATCATGTCTTTGGCATTACCTACGGAAACAGTGATGCCAAAACGGTTCTTGACATATCCAACACATTCGCAAGTGCTGGCAGCTTCGCTAGGACTTGCAAATATTTGAGAGAGCATAACACTACTAGGAACAGCAACAGCTAAGCTAAGGAATGCTGAAACTGCGGTCTTTTTGATATCGACAAACAACATTTTGTTTTCTCCAAAGAATACTTATTTAGAACCTGACATTGGTCGTCTATAAATAATGGTTTCAAGCAATTCTTCGTTATTTAAATAACTGAAAAATGTAGTAAATGGAGTCCTTTTACTAAAAACATTCCAGTTACCAAGTTACAAAGTGGTTTACTTGAAAGTCAAATAGAAACTTTATTGCTCGACCTGATAGCAGTTTATAATTTGGCTTTGGAGAGATTGCGCTACAAATGTACGTTATTTGTACCTAATTTGAGCTAAAATTCAAAAATCAACTGAAATTAATGAAGCAGAACTTAGTAAATGTTACTATTTAAATTGACAGAAGAAGGACTTAAAACAGCTAGGGGCGCTTTAAAGAAATGGGGGAGTATAGCTAACTTTAGTAAATTTAAATACCTAGACAGAAAAAGTGTCACTAAGGTTCTTGGCAATACAAAGACACCACCTCAACCAGTCAGTGCTGAAACTATGAAAACTATTGGCATTAAATTAGAGATTCCAAGATGGCAAGATAATTGGATGGAATTTTGTGAGGCAGTTCAAGATAAGACTCTCCAAATCCATGGTGATTTTACTCATAGCATCATTAAACAGAATGACGATTGGGAAATAGATAAGGTTGATTGCTCATCAACAAAGCCTTTATACTGCCAAGGCAATGGAAACCAGAATTATTGTTCCTATTGCTCTTCACTTATTACTAGGGTGCAAGAATTTGTGATCAATGACCAAACGGATGTTGGTAGTTGGGGTAAAAATAGAGCAAGATATTACAAGTTTTGGTACAGCAAATTAGAAAATGAACAAGCGCAAGAAGCACTTTTAAAAGACTTTATGTCTGAAGGTAGTATATTTGGTCTTTACCAAGTTGTACGAGGTCTAGTGGCATCAGGAATTAGGCTTAATCGTTATGACGGTGTAGGTAAGAAGGTTGTAGATTTTTTGCTTGATCGTCAGCGAAAGGGCGGGGGGATTGGGCGCTTTGTGTCTATAGCATATTCCAAAGAGATTCATACCTCATTTCGCTATACTGCTTATGGTGTAATGTCAATGGCTTCCATAGAAAATACACCTAGAGAAGCCATTAGAATTGGTCTAGAATTTCTTAGCCGATCTAAGCTTCCTGAAGATCTGGAAGATGATCCTGCTCCTTCAGCAGCGATTGCTATTTTTCTATCTTTACACCAAAGAGCCATAGAGGAAAATTGGGAAGATAACTATTTAGGGGGACATTCTGATTATCGATTACAGTTCGCAGCTATGCTAAATAATAGTAATCTTACTAAAGTATTAGAATTTTTAGGTTCTGATAAGAAGTATATTATATGGAAACCTTACGCAGAAGCATCTCGACTTGGATTCACTACAGCTCTGGCAACCATTGAGCCACTTGTACCTTTCTGCGATCGACCTACGGCTTGGCAGCGATTTGTTGGTACATTAGCATATATTGCTCGCTTTGCGATTGATGGAGCAATTCCATATAATGAACCGCCAGAGTCAAATAATCCAGAACTTGATATATCAAGTAAGCAGCCTGACATCGGTATTTCCGCTTATTTTGTATACTTGTGTTCGACTCCATCAATACGATCAAAGTTGCGAGAACACCCAGACGGCAAGCAAATTCTAGGTTTAGCAGATAGCTGTTTTCAATTTGTTGTAGAAGCTTCAAAAGATTTACAGGACAGACCGATCTCGAGTGACACTCTCTCGACTGTCCTGCATATGAAAGGATGTCCTAGTAATACAGAAAGATAGTCTCAGTCCTGAATAATAATACGTTGAAAGATTGGTTTAGCTCTCGGCAAGAGTTGACCACATGGCAATAGTCCCCATTCTGCCTCTTGCCATGTAAAAAATGCAGCGCGATCACAGTGATCCTCTGGGTAACCAAGATGGATGTAAATTTTACTTGCCAATGTAGGAATAATGGGGTACATCAAGTAAGCATAGAGGCGAAGTGACTCTAGCACTGTGTAGAGGATTTCGTCAACTTGTGGACGATCACCTGTCTTCATTAGTTCCCATGGAGTTAACTCTGTAATATAACGATTGCTAGCATCAATGAGAGAGAAGCATTCTTTGCAGGCTTTAGTAATCGCGATTTGTTCATACAGAATTGAAATTCTATCACCCAAATCCTTACCAATTACTTTCAAAACATGATTTGATGAAATCTCTGCGGGTTTGAGTGTAGGAACTTTTCCGTCACAGTACTGATGTATCATATTGACTGTACGACTGAGTAAGTTCCCTAAACCGTTGGCTAAATCAGCATTTAGTACATCAACGAATCGATTTTCAGAGAAGTCACTATCTTTACCAAATTCGATCTCCTTCATAAAGTAGTAACGTACTGCATCTGCTCCAAAGCGATCAATCAAGTCATAGGGATCGATTATATTACCGAGGCTTTTACCCATTTTCTGACCATCTTTAGTCAAAAATCCATGCCCAAAAACTTTTTTGGGTAATGGCAAATCAGCCGACATCAGCATCGCGGGCCAGTAAATAGTATGAAACCGTAGAATGTCTTTACCAACGATGTGGAGATCGATGGGATAAAACTTTGATGTTGCATTCTCTAAAGTTGGTTCATCTTCAGTTTCTAATAGGGATGTGATATACCCTAGCAAAGCATCAAACCAGACATACAAACTATGCTCAGGATCTGTCGGTAAAGGAATACCCCAGTCTAGGTTGATTCGCGAAATAGAGAAATCTCGTAGTCCTTGAACAATAAAATTTAGAACTTCGTTGCGACGGCTTTCAGGCTGAATGAAATCAGGATGCTGTTCGTGGAATTCTATCAATTTCTGCTGATATGCCGATAGGCGAAAGAAGTAGTTGGGTTCATCGCGCCAGTCGCAGGAACGATTGGTATGAATGGGGCAGATATGATCTGGTAGCAAATCTTTTTCGCTCTTAAACTCCTCACATTGCACACAGTAATAACCCTGCTGATTTCCCAAATAAATATCACCAGCAGCATCAACACGCTTGAAGAATTCAATCACGATCGCTTCATGCTTGGGTGAAGTAGTACGAATAAAGCGATCGCTCTGAATATTCATTAACTTCCATAGTTTTAAGAACTCTTCAGCCATTTGATCGCAGTGATTTTGGGGCGATAGTCCATGCAGTTGTGCTGATTGCTTCATCTTTTGACCATGCTCATCAGTACCCGTAATCATCAGAACTTCTTTGCCCATTTGCTTTTGATGCCAGGCGATCACAGCAGCAGCAATCGCTGGATAAAGACTACCCATATGGGGTTTGTCATTGGGATAAAACAAAGGTGTTGTAACGGCGTAGGTTGTTTTCATAGTTTACCTCAATAAAATTTGCAAGGAGAATCTAATCAAGGGGAGTGAAGAAAACACTCCCCAAATCGATTCAGAGCAGAGCATTCTGCAACGCTTCAACCTTATCTAGGCGTTCCCAAGGTAAATCCAAATCGCTACGACCGAAATGACCGTAGGCGGCAACATCTTGGTAGAAACGACCGCGCTGTGCAGGTAAGTTGCGAAGGTCAAAGGTTTTGATAATGGCGGCTGGTCGCAAATCGAATAGGTCACGGTTTTCGATAATCTGACGCAGTTTAGCGTTATCCACCTTGCCAGTGCCGAAGGTTTCTACAAAAATGCTGGTGGGTTCCACTTTACCGATCGCATAGCTCACTTGTACTTCGCACTTATCAGCAAGCCCTGCTGCAACAATGTTTTTGGCAATATGACGGGCAGCATAGGCAGCCGAGCGGTCAACCTTAGATGGATCTTTACCAGAGAATGCACCACCACCATGGCGAAAGTAGCCGCCATAGGTATCGACGATGATCTTGCGACCTGTCAATCCAGAATCGCTTTGAGGTCCACCGATGATAAACTTGCCAGAAGGATTGCACAGAAATCGCTCCATCGATGGTGGGCGAATGCTAAATTTTTCGCATACAGGTTTGACCAACAGTTCAAAGAGATCGGCTTTGATTCTCTGTTGTATTTTAGAATTGTCGGTGACTCCATCAATTTTATCGGCATGGTGTGTGGAAATCACAATAGTATCCACACTGATAGGCTTGCCATGCTCGTCATAGTTGACAGTGACCTGGCTTTTTCCATCTGGGCGTAGATAGGAGAGCATGTCTTGATGACGCAAATCTGCCAAGCCATGAGTAAGAGCGTGGGCGATCGCACTAGGAATGGGCATTCGCTCAGGAGTCTCATTGCAAGCACCACCAAACATCAAGCCTTGATCACCTGCACCAATCGAATCTAGATCTTCAACTCCTTGTTTAAACACGCCATCACCAATATCAGGAGATTGCTGGCTAATTTCGAGTTGGACGCGGACAGTATCGTAGGAGAATCCTTCGATGTTCACATAGCCGATTTCATGCAGCTTCTTACGGGCAATTTCCTCAATGTTAATCGTCGCTAGTGTTGTCAATTCACCTGTGACAACTAAAATATCAGTTTTATCGAGGCAGTCGATCGCTACCTTGCTTGCAGGATCTTGAATAAGACAGGCATCTAAAACTGCATCTGATACTTGATCGCAGATTTTGTCAGGATGCCCTTCGGTTACAGATTCGGAAGTAAATTGATACATATTTGGTGATTCCTTTTAGTTAGTAAAGTTGGTGTGCGTTCGGCATACAAAAATTGTCTCTCGACAACCCTATTAATTTGTTTGCCAAATGTTCTAGATTTGTCCGTTGTTTGTACAATGTGTGAATGGGGTTGATGTAGCTCCTAAATGCAACTCTAAAAATAGGGGTTGCACAGATTGAAAAAGAAAAGGCTTCTGCGATAAAAATATGCAGAAGCCTTGATATAAAAGGAGATTAGTACGTGTAACTTTCGTAACTGAGTTTCTCTGGAGTTATTTTTTAGCGATCGCTTGAGGAGTTACTTCCCGATCAACTGGGTAGAGAATGATACCTGTAATAAATGTGGGAACGTAGATAACACAGGCTTTCCCAGTTTCACTGTCAATTTCAGTTTGTAGTTCGAGTGTTGCTGTTTCTTGAGTGTCTTTTTTAAGGTAGGCTCTTGCTCTTGTTACAGGCAACTTAAGCTTTGATTGCTCTTTGACAATCTCGGCTTTTTGTTTGCGTCTACCACTAGATTTGTCAAATTCATAAGCCATGTCTTCAGCGACATAACGTTGCATTTCCTCATCTAGCTCAAAGGAAATGTCATCATTGTCGTCAGAATCATCGATCGCTCCATAAGCATCTGCGGCTGACTGATTGAGGGAGTACTGACTGATACCTGCCCCAAGATTAGATACTTGTCCTCTACGATCTTTATATACATAGTCTTCTTCGCGAATTAAGGGTGACTCTCCTTTTTCGGCACGATAAGCCAACATAAAAAAGACACGAAACTCAGAACTGCCAACCTTTATTGGTGATGGTAACAATCTTGCGGAGTTAGGCTTGCGGATAAATGTACAGATATACTTGACTGTGCCATGATCTAAATTTCGCTCGGGCTTTTTAGAACCTGTAGCTTCTTGAGCCAATACTTCGAGAAACTGTTTCACACCTTTCCCAAATGCCTGTTCTCTTAGGAATTTATCCACATATCTAGCGCGATCGCTGCCGTATTTCTCACATAACTTGTGCAAGCGAAATTCATCACCTTTTTTGATTTCCGATACTTTTGCTAAGTCTTCGTACTGAGAGCGTTCAAGACCCAGACCGATAAATAGTGCAGGCTTGATATTAGCTTTAGGTTCACCTAGAGCCAAGCGAATCTTTTGAATGAGTTTTTTATATTCCTCAATTGAACTACTTGGATTTCTTAAACCAAACTTATCAAACATAGCAATTACATTTGTCCCGCCGCTAAGTTGCCCCCTTTTTTCCAGCGCAGTGATCGCAGCCTGTTCGGGGTCACTATGTTTCTTAGCTTCATCCAGAGGCATCTGGGAAATGACAATAAATTTAATATCGGGTCTAATTGCATAAATAAGCTTGCGGACATCACTTCCTTGAAGGTGCTGGCGATCGCCGTCAGGGACATCGGGTTCTAATAACAGTTCATCAGCCAAGACAATCTTGATTTTATGTCCATGATCTTGACGTACCGTCTCGACTGCGACCTCACCAAACGAGATGGCAGTACAGTCTAATCCTGCATCCGTTAGTACTTCCCGCAGTTCGCCTCGCCATCGCCTTTCGTCATCCAAGATTAGTATTGAGGTTTTTGCCATATAATTTTATGCTCAAGTCTTTATACTTTAGGGAAGCATCCTATGGACTAGATTGATAAAATTGATGAATTATGCAATGAAATCCAGATGGGGATACGATTCTGGCTATAATATTCTTTGAAACTCAGTTTTGAGTTATTTTAGCTCAATCTCTTACAGTTAGTGCAAATTAGTGATTGATCTGGTTTAGTCGCTCTTGAAACCAGCTAAACCTTCTACAGTTCTGTAAGCGCGATCGCGCCATTGTGTGAAGACAAATCTGAGATCTTCGGCTTGTTCGGGTTCGCAAGATTGCTTTGTTTTAATGTCTTGTATGAGAGATTGGAAATGAAAAGAAATATTTTGGGGATTGTCATCACGGATTTGAATTTGATGATGACGTGCATCTGAGTTATTTGCTAACATTGCATTAAATGTATTTTCGAGCTTATCAAGTTGCAGTTTAAAATCTAGGTCTTTTGCTTGAACAAGACGTTGCAGAGTTGGTAGTAAAACTTCAGTGAATTGAGCATCAAGGTTATTTAAGATCTCTTTTAGATGATTCTGAAGAGCTTCTAGATTACCGTCTTGTAAGTACTTGATTTTGATGACTTTATCTAGTAATTCGACAACCTGCCAAGGATAGCCCCAGACATTGTGAGAATCGGAACCACCATATTTAAGAATCCGAAATTCTTTTTTTAAGTCGTCAAAGGAGCGATGGGTGAAGATGATAACGATAACTGCACCGCCAAAGCCTTGTAAGCGTAGGAAACCAAGATGATTGATAAGTTGGGTTTCTGTTAAGAGAATAACTGAGTCTCGTGGCAACTGTTTTGTTGTCGCTTCATCTATGCGATCGCAAGTAATTTTCTGCATATCCAGAAGAGTTCCTATTACTTGGGCGGCAGCTAATACGGGTGGTGCCTCGGAGCTATCAGCGATCGCTATTACTGTTTTGATTTGTTCGTCTGGCATTACAGTAACCTTCCGCGTATAGGAATTTCTTGGAGGAGGACAACATCCTCTCCTGCTACTTGTCTCAAGTAACGAATTACTGTTTTTTCAATAAACTGCTTAGCCATGAGAGATGATTTGGCACAAAATTCGATCATAATGACTGTATCGTCTATCTTTTTGGCTGTTGCATCATACCAACTACCTCTTATACCCAGTTCATGGCAAGTGACACCACCAAAAACTTGCGTTAAAGGTTTAATAATTTCTTCACTAATTTTTTGACTAGCCTCACCGTGAGCTTTCATACAATCTACTAAGTTTAAATATTTATCAGATTTGTTTTTTAGAAGACTAGCAATCGGAATTAGTACTTGATATTTAGTGTCATAGTCATTAAGTCGTTTGAGTTGATGAACGATCGCACCTCCTAATGATAGATCTGGATGTAGGTTGTCAGTAATCCACATTGGTTTTCTGAGTATCATGTCAGATCCGTCTTGAAGATTTAGTGGTAATTTTCGGTAGTAGCCCGCAAAGGAATCGTTGATTCCCTCAGCAATTGGTAGTATGACTAAAACAGAGGCATGAGGATTAAGATGAACTACTTGAGAAATTTTTTCAATCAGACAAGTTAGATTGTTTTGTGGCTCTGATTGATTAACAGATGATTGGTCAAGATCGATGATGATTACATCACTTTCACATATCCTTTCTTTGTTGCTGTCAATATCTTCAATTATTTTCAATTCTATTCTCCGATTTTCAAGCCAATTGTGTAATTGACGTTGGATATGTTCAAATTGGAATGTCTTATCATCGGATGTAGTTGGAAGCAGACTGCTATAGTCAGTCTGAATATTTCGAGGACATAGCCATGTGACACGATGCAATATGGAGGCTTCTTTGATTTTTTCTTGAAGACTTTCTGTTGTGAAAGGTTTGAGGAGATAAGCACTACCGCCTGCTGTATAACTTAGTAACTCTTGAGAGCGAAAACCTGTAATTACTAGTCTTGGTACATCAGGATGTTCTCTGGCAGTACCATACAAAATCCAATGTCCGCCAAAACAGTTGTTTACAATTTTAGGCAATGTTTCAGATGGACTGCCAAGATCAAGATCAAAACAAGTTAAGATTTCCGCAGGAGAAACTCCTTCTTTTTTAAGCTGCTTGAGCAGATCGTAAGGTTCTTTTTCACCTTTCTTAAATAACCCAAAGTGTTCCCAGCAGAACTTTACATTGAGAGTCTCAACAACAAATTTAGAATCAACTAAGTCGGTATTTCCTACTTTTTTAAATTCTTCTTCGAGTACTTTCTTGAAATTTTCGTTGTCATCCAAAATGATTATTTTTTTAAATCTTGGTGACTCAAGCTTGCTAGACTCTACTAAATTGTCTTCAATTGCAGGGGTATAGAGGGCTTGAGCAAGTCGGTATGTTTGACAATCTAGTGCGGCAACTTGCTGAGCAAGAACTAAACGCTTTTTCTCATCATTGTCAGTAGCATTTAACTTTATTCCCTTTATCTCTTCAATTTTTGCATACAATTGACAGCGATCTGCACAGGGGAGACCTGAATGACTATTTTGAACTTCTTTTATTCTAGACTGCATGGATGTAGAGGTTGTGCGATCGCTGTTTGGATCTTGCATTTCATCTCTGTTACCGTGTCCCACTGCATTCTGGATTGCTTTTGCAAATTGATGACATTTTGCCCATTGAAGGTGTTTGGCTGCATCAGTAAAGTTATATTTTTCTAATATTGTTGGCTTTGTAGTTGAGAAACAGGCACGGAGAACATCAGTGTGATTAGAAAGATCTAGAAGATTGAAATGGCGAAAAACTTTGCGCTCAGGAGGGCTAAACCAAGGTAGGTCAAATAGATTTAGTCCTAGCTCTTGATATGAGTAGGAGATCGCTTCACTCTTACTAAATGTCCCCGCAACACAAATGGGTTCTTGGCGATCGCCTTTCAAGAAATCAAGCAGTTTCTGAAGATCGATGGATGTTAATGGGTAAGGCTCAAGTGGTAGATGATTTTCTAGATCTGGCAGGAGTTGGAATACTTGCTCGATCGCTTTAATGACAATACTGGCTTCGCCTGATGTTTGATGAGGAATTTGCGGGAAACAGAGGTATTTGGGTTCGAGGCGATCGCTACCGAGCATAGTTATTTTTGGGCGTGTTTAGGTCTATCTTGGCGGAAAAATAGCAGATTAAATGGCAGAGCAGTCCGACCTTTGCTTTCATTAAATATGCCGAATTTAATCGCAATTAAGACTTGTTTTTTAGATCTATCAGTTCTGGTAAAGTTATTTCATGGATATCGATTGCCCTTTCAAATAGTTCCCAGACTGAATATCCTGCTTGTAAAGCTTTCAGAGCACTGGTATCAGTAACATACAGATTATTGTTATCTGCACATTTTAACTCATTATCATGTACAAGATCTTGTGATGCTCGAATCATCAACTGCATCTCTTTAGACTTAAGTAACCCCTTACTTTTTAGGCGGTGAGTAATTTCTGGTTCCAGATCTCCATTAATTAGCAAATGTTGCAGTGAAAAAACTGAAGTCATTAGCTTACGATGATCGCCAAACCCTTTTGGTAAATTAGGGATAATTTCAAATCGATCTCCAGACTTCTTCAAGCCAATGCTATTTGCTACATAACAAATTGGTGAAATAGATGAAGACTTAATTACTCGAATAAGCTCACGAATGGCACAACTCACAGTAAAGCTACTTTTTTCTAGTAGTTGGAATAATAAATTTGGATCGCTGGGAATTGGAACATCCCATTTATGACCACATCCTTGACGAAGCAAAACTGTTCCCAACTCATTTCGGAATTCTCTTTTCGATTGAGAACACTTTAAATGAATTATATCAAGTGTCTTATTAAACTCTGGATTAATCACTCGCTTAGAACTTTCACCACAATTAGGGCAAGAAAAGGAAAAAGTCCAAGGTGTTTTACTTTCTAGTAATTTCGATAATATTTTCATGCTTTTTGGATTATGCAGCGCCGATATGACCTGCAACACATCACTATTTGCCCCTAAAAACATCAACTCTTCTTTAGGTACAAACTGAAAATATAAGCGAGATTTAGAAATTTCAATACCTAACTCTGCTAGTAAAATCTGACCAGTCAAATAAAACTGAATAGCTTTTGCCTCTGGCAAAGACTTAGACGACTGAATAGCTTGCTCAGCAATACTTTGATCTTGGCTAATCCAGTAAATATCTTTTAAACTAGTATCAATTTCAGAACTAAGCAGATCGACTTGAGATATATCTGCACATCGCTTTTTCATGGATTCTTCATTCAGTCCCCACAATTGATGTTTCACGTATCGATAAGGCTCAATATCTGTATCTAAGTCACAAATAATACTAATTACTGGTGCTTCAATGCCATTTTTAAGATCCACCTCACTCAGTTGTAAAAGCTTTTGGACGATTTCTGCACTAGAAAAATCATATTGACGTTCTGCATATGGACAAAATCGATCAAGAAATGCTGTGCCAACCCCCGCAAGAAATAATCCTCGAAAAATAGAGGATATTTCATATAAGGGGGAAAATGAGTTAGAGACTTCTCCACCAATCAATACGGCGTAGTTATTAATCTTTTCATTTACATCACAAACGGTCAAAGCGACCGAATCACCTTCTTCCACAACCTTGTAAAGATGCTGAAAGTTAATTTCTCCGTCATGTTGAAGTAGTCTGTCAATAAAAGCAGCAACTCCATCGATGTTCTGGCTAACTAGTGACTGAAAAAATCCCATCATACCTAACCTACAAAAATATTTAGTGTTTGACACACTGTTAGGCAAAAATTTTGAGGGCATTGAAACCAAATAAATTATCTACACTTTTAAACATTGTAAACAAATCTGTCGTAGTTTTTGTTCATTGGCTACTATAGAACGATCAGACTGCTGTATTACCTCAATTAGTTCCCCAATTGGATTATTCGGTATTTTTGTATAGTGAGTAAAGTAACGTTGCAAGTCTTCTATAGTATTAAAGGGGCAAAGCCACCAGTCTCTTGTGTTCACGAGATCGCGATGTTTAGGGTTAACTATCGGATTATCATAGACCTCTAGGTATCCTTGGCAGAGCAGTTGTAAGGCTATTAGGGCAGGATCGAACCAGCGAATTAAACTCGGTAAGCTGTTCTCTGATCGACTTGGATCACAAGCCCAGTCCCATAGTTCCCTTATTTTCTCATTTGTTAGTACAGTTGCCACATTATCAACATCTAATTTTGATAGTATGTGATAAGCAAAATTTGAGTTGGATTCCCTCCCAAGTCCTCCAAATCCTACAGAAATTTCTGTAGAAATGGTAGGCTTATAGCCTTTATCATCATCTCGATAGTGCCACAGAGCTAGCTTTGCTGGTTCGACTGGTAAGGGTGAGGGTTTAAAAAATTCGCTATCAGATTGGTAATAGAAGCACTCGTAGGTTTTCATATCACGAGATAAACATCTGTAGATTTTTATTTTTGGTAGAGATTTTTGACATTTTTTAGTAATTTCAGTACTACGTGCCTGATTACTGTCAATAATTATTAGATATGACATACTTTAAGCCTCAATATAGTTTTCGTGCCATCAGTACTAGGATAAATCTTTATGCCATTATCTTTAGGGAAAATTTCATTTGTAGACATAAGGTCTAATCTTCTGTCTTGTCCATTAGCCAACCAATTAAACGTATTAAAAATGATTGAAAATTCACCAGTTGTCATGGAGTTAGTCTCAGGAATATCAGAAACTTCAAAAAGATCGGGGAATCTTTCAACAAGGATATTAAAAGGGATACTTTTTATGTAAGCGTTATTTAGTAGTTGAAGAATAGTTTCGCCAGTAGTCTTATCACTTCTCCCAAAGATATTAAGCCCGTCAAGTGTAATTGTCATACCTTTATCACAAAGTTTAATTGAGCTAATCATCAATTCTTTTGTTTTCTTGTGAATAACAATTTCCTGAAATAGTCTTTCTAGCAACATCATGCTTAATTTAGCAATTTTCTGTGATTGAAGAGGTAGAACTGGGTTTAGCAAATAGCCAAAGCCATTATGGGAAGTTGCAAATTCACTGACATATATAATTTCAGGTTTTACTTTACTGGCAAACTGAATGTCTTTTCGATTAATTACACCTAGCAAAATAAAAAAAGAACCAAATAAGGCTAAACAGTTACTACCATTACCGTGAACACATGCATCAATTCCTGATAAATGCTTTAAACATTCCTCAATCAATGTGCCTTTATCTGGCAAACTATCAAGAAAGCTCCTATCTGTTACATCTAAACCTATAAGGTCTGACAGATCATTAAATCCATTTTCTTTCTTAGAAATTCCATGCCAATTAACAGTTTCGGTTTTTGTCAAAAATTCTTTGAGGGTTATGGATTTACGGAGAGGGGGAGGAGGCAAAATAACTTTTCGTAAGTTATCATAATTGAAAGGATTGTTGTTCTTATCAAATCGATGAGTAAGCTTTTCTGGATCATCTAACAAATCCACCAAGGAAGTCTCAAAAGTATGATCTCTTCCTTTAATAACAATTAAGGAAATTTTAAGCTTATAAACTTCAGCAATATAAACCATCCAAAAAGCTAGTTTATATTTTTTATGTAAATCATATCCGCAAAATTTTTGGTATTTTTCAATAAATTTTTCATTGCAAATTTCTTTGATTTTCTGATGCTCTTGTAAGAATTGGCAAATTTCATCTACTTCCTCATAAAGCAAAAAATGTGAAGATCCTCCTGATTCACCCAGATGAAGATTGATACAAATATAAGGGTGCTTGTCCAAAAGGAATTGTACCCAATCTGTAACTTGGCACTTTATATTTCCTAATTCATATGAATATGGGTAATATTCTAAACCTAGTTCTGTTGCAATTCTAATAACAGTATTTAAATTTTGATTATCAGAATCATCAAGCAAAAGAATGCTACGCACCTGTGACATAAGAATTTACCATTGAGCCTTTCTTTCCTATCCTTTTAATTACTTATTCTCTCAAATATCAAGTTCTAGTGAAATAGGTATCTGAGTCAGCCAGAGTGAACTGCATTTCAATTCCTCTGTGTTATTGAAATGGGGGTTCCAAATACTGGCTTCTCTCTCTAGTAAATCAGAAGGAGTAATCTGACCAAAAATAAAACTACTCGAAGCATCATTGCCCAGAAGACTGCATAACTTTCTGAGTATTGAATGACTACGATTTCTTATATCTTCTGAGGATGTGGGAATATAGTTGTTAATCAGCCGTACTCGATTGTTTTCAATTAAGATAGTAACCTTCTGATCTAACCTTCTAACACTAAATTTATCAAGAGCATTGTTAATAGTAGTAAGAATTAACTTGATAGATACTGTAAAATTTTTACTGCCAGTAATACAAACATTTCTAAATGTATCTTCAGGATTGTAAATAACTGTTATTCTGCTTTTTATTTGCTCTTGCTCATCGAGGATCTTTGCAAAAATCGTATTATTCTGAAAATTCCATTTATCACTATTCTTTTCAACTGACCTTCCAACTGTGAAAAGTGTAGAGGCAAAGATTAAATATTCAATCAGTTTATCTAAAGGTTTAGAGATAAAAGATTTTAGGCGATCAGTTGGAATTGCCACAGAACTTTCTAGCTCATAGGAAGTAGATTGAAGATAAACAATATCTTGAATAGTATCAATAATTTCAGGTGTAGCTTCATAACGAAATTCAGAACGAAGTAAAGGCAAGAATCCTTGAATTAGATAGGTAATATCTTCACGAGATTTGTGAAATTCCTTGTCACTTGCACGATGATAAGCATAAGAAGTAATCAATGGCATTAAGTCCTTTTGAAGATCCAAAGACAAATCTCGCAACATCAGCCATAGTTCTTCCTTAGATATATCTGGTAAAAGTTCACCAAACATAATCAATGCACCTACAGCAATATATTTTTCTTGCTCAATGTCAAACCTTTTAATATCAGGATCTCGAATATAGATAGGAATAGTTATCGCAAAAGTTTCATTTTCAAATTTGCCTAGTTCATGTAAAAAATAATGTGCCTGATTTGTCACATCAGGAACAACATTATTCTGCCTTTCAGGATCAAATCTTTTTGGAATATAGCTTCTTGGATCATAACAAAAGTAAATACTATCTGATGACTCTACGTCAGATTTGGCAATTTCAGGCTTCAACGAAGGGAAATAAGTTGGGAGAGGAAATTTCGGTATTTCATCACTAAAACTGATTAAATAACTATCCTTATTCATGGGAGTATTATTATCTCTAGTAACATCATTACGCGGTGGTAACCACTGATTAGTGTTGTTAGCACGGAAAAAATTGGGTGCAAAAAAAATACTGCTTTCTTCGTTGTATATTTGTTGTACAAGGGAGTAGTAGTCATTAAAGAAGGACTGTACTTTCTCTATTGAAGAATTCCCAAATTGGGATAGCAATAAAGAAAAGGTGAACAATTCTCTTGGATTATCTCTATCGGCTGGACAGAATAGCGCTAACTCACAAAATAAAAAATCTTTAAAATACTCACACAAATACTTAGAACTATGCACTCCATAATAGGAATTGAGCTTGTAGTTTATATACTGTGAAAAAGGAGAAATGACAGTTTTTGACAATACTTCCTTGAAAGCCTCTTCATTTCTATCTCCTCCAAAGGCATCTTCAGCCTCAGCGAAATTAACTTTGGCTAGGGGATTTTCGAGATTACTGACTGGGTTGGCTAATGTGGTGCTATGTAAAAATATTCTATACTCCCAACTCGGATTGTACTGCTTAAACTTGGGATCAACTTCTGCAAGAACTTCCCCCAATCCTCCAGTTTTGCTAGCTTCAAAATAAATAAATGCTAGATTTTGGTAACTATCAGAAACTTTATTTATCCAATTAGATAGCTTTTCTTTTTCTTCAGAGCAAATGAGTTTGGCATAATTAGCATACTGCTTCTCCAAAAATTTCTTAGTCTCATAAATGCCGTCATTAATGTGAATGTATCGAACACTTGATTCAGAACCAAGAACTTGAGTTAAATTTTCTACTGCAATAACACTGCCATCACGCACAGGAGATAATATGCAACCAATGATCAATCCATCAGAACGAATGTGAACCTGTGCAGACTTAATCCATCTATCAAACCAGTGCAAGCAAAATTCATCTGTACTACCCCAATGAACAACCTGCCCATGAAGCCTAGGATATGTGGGATTAAATGGTGGATTCATCAGAATGACATCTTGAGACTCTGGGGTTAATGAGCTCACAGTATAAAGTTGTCTTTCTAAGAATTGGATGGATTTACATTGATTATCTCTAGCGTTATTTCGTGCAATCTCCAATGCTATTTCTAACTTATCCAGCAAATATATTGATGAAATTTCTCCATCAGTAGAATTTAGCAATCGATCAGCATAAATACCGAGTACTCCCGACCCTGTGCCAACATCTAAGACTGACAGACCTTTTCCCCTAGCGTCTCGCAATGCCATGACAGATTCGGTCATTTGCCGACAGACAAAAATTTGCTCCTCTGGGATAACGGGACAGATACCATCTAAATCTAGATATTTCAAGCTACCACACTTGATCAGCAGACCATCAAAGAATGCATATCCTGCTGTTAAATCAATAACTGGTTTAATATAGTTCTGCCCTATCATTTGCTGTTACTCCTTCTCTGGAACTAGTTTACCCTTCCGAAATACCCCAATCTCAATAGGAGTCTTTAGATCTTTATCTTGATCAAATGATAATGGTCCTGTGACACCTTCTGTATTAGTTGATTTTATAGCCTCAACCCACTGTGCTGGTGACGCAGGTTGCTTTACTCGCTTCGCCACATCATTCAACACAATCGTCATATCATAGGCATAAGCATCTGGGTGAGAGGGCTGGCGACCAAACTTAGTTACAAACCGCTTGCTCCAATCTAGATATTTTTGAGTAGGGCGTAGCATATAGGTAGGCGCAACCACTCGAATACCCTCCACCTCATCTGCCCCCAAAGTGTCCCCTGCATTGATCATGTCATAAGTGCCGATAGTATTGCCATCTTTAATCACACCCAGAGGGCGTAATGCTCGCACCGCACTTACCAACGTAAACGGAAATCCATTCAGAATCAAAGCATCAGGCTGAAACTCTTTGACTTTCAGGGCCAAATCCTTAAAGTCTTTTAAACTAACTTCATAGGGCTCTACCAATACATCTTGTACGCCCAAAGCTTTTAATTCAGGCACAACAATCTTATTGATCTCCTCAGCTCCATAGGATACATTCGCATACAAAATCACTACCTTTTTGGGTTTACGAGCCTTGATAAATTCAAAATAAATAGGTGGTTCAATCTTGTAGTTAATCCAAGTCCTGAAATTCGTCTTTGAGTCCCTAGTTATAAAAGCATCAAACGCCCACACAATATGAGGTGTTCCCTTGGCTTCAACAAGCGAGTTAATCGCCAACGTTTGCGGCGTAAAACCCGATACATATACATTCGGCTGATCTAAAAATTGTTTTTGGAAGACCGTTACTGCTTTCTTAGGATCTCCCGCATTATCTTGCCAGTCAAATTTTAACGTTGCTGCCAACTGGTTCGATGCCTTCAGGTCATCTCGTGCCATCAATGCACTATCTTGAAGTCCCTTACCATAAGCGCCTAGTTCTCCCGTCAAAGGTAAATTTACACCCACAGTTACCGTTTGAACTGTTGCACTTGTGGGCGTAGTCGTCTCTGGAGTGTTTGGCGTTGATTGGAATAAACTACAGGAAGATATTCCCACAGTCATAAATGCCGATGCTACACCTAAGCTCAACCCAATTCCTAATCGTTTTGATAATAAATGCATTATGTTCTCCTATACATATTTTAAGACAAATTTTAGTTTGTGGAATAGTTACAGACCCATCGGTATCGCAACTAAACATCCTATCTCACTAAGCTGTTCAATTAATTGAGATTGTACATATTCCAGTGACATCGGGTCTAAAGCTAAAAAAGGTTCATCTAACATTCCTACTACAAAGGGGTTTCCCTTCATAGCACAGGTCATTGCCACCCTCTGTCGCTCCCCACCGCTCAACTCCGATACTCGACGCACAAAAAAAGTTCTTAATTCTTTTGGTACTTCACGTATCTTCGCTAACCGTAAGCTTTCAGAAACTCGTAAACCTGTAAATACATTTTTCTGCGACTGTAAAAATGTTATGCCCAACTGCACTCGCTCCCAACTCTTTAGTTTTAGTACTGATCTCCCGTTCAGAAAGATTTTCCCAGACTCAACTGGCAATAACCCTAATATCGCTTCTATTAAAGTCGTCTTACCCCAACCATTAGGGGCTTGCAACAACGACAACTCACCCTTTCGCAACACAAACGACAAACCCTTCACCTTACCATCATCACCCTGCACACCCACAACCAAACGCTTACCACGATACACCACCAAATCCTCAACCTCAAGTACCACCTCACCCACCACTCCCGCAGGCGCAACCGTCGTTAACAAAGCCCCACCCACAAGCCAGCGATCCTCAATTTTTCCATCAGTACCAGCCAACTCCTGCAACCAACCATGAATACCATCAGATACCGATCGCTCAAGTTGCAACTTAGCCCATTCAGGCGTATCAACCCGCAGCTTACCACCCTCCAATGTCCAAACCGTCGTCGCCAGTTCCAGTACACGGGGAATATTAAACACATGCTCCACAATTACCAGCGTCAGCCCCGACTCGCGTACCAATTGCGCCAGAGCATCCATTACTTCCGCAATTCCCGCCGCATCTAGCCCCGCCAAAGGCTCATCCAAAAACAAAATCTCCGAACCTGCCTGAAGCGTCCGCGCGATCGCCACACGCTTTGACTGTCCTAGAGACACATACTCCGCCAACGAATTTTCACGCCCCACCAACCCCAAAGACTCCAACCGCGCCACCGCAGTCTTATCGTTTCGGCGTGATTGCTTACCGACCGCCAAAGGTTGAGCCAGCGATCTCAAAGGATTTTCACCAATCTGGTTAGTAGCAGCCACCGCCACATTATCCAGCAAACTTTGCTTCAGAAACAGCCGTACATCCTGCCACATCCTCCCAATCCCCAGAGAAGCAAGGCGCTCAGGCGTAAAATAGCCAAACAAATTTAAACGCTGCCGCAATGACAGAGGAAATCGAAACTGTGCCTTGCCGCGATCGGTTGACACATCGATCTTTCCTGCATCAGGTTCCTGATTACCCGTCAGAATATTTAACAACGTGGACTTGCCCGAACCATTATCACCCCGCAAAAGGGCGACCTGACCGCGACACAATGACAAGGAAACTTCATCCAAAACTACCTGACCGCCAAACGATTTACGCAGATGCTCGGCACGCAACACCACATCGCCGTCTGTAGTACCAGACAAACCCACAACAACTCCTGTTTGTAAATGAATCGACATTATCATAATTAACTGGAGATTTTACGCGAAGCAACCTAAATACAATTTATAGAGTTTCAGAAAAACACATCAGCAGTAACAAACACTCAAAATCTCTGTAAACCTTACCACACAGGCATTATTACTATTTTGTCTCTGAAACCCAGTTTCAATCAATGCGGTAATCCCCAGCAATCCCCTGTGGACGAAACTGCATCATCAGCACCAGTAGCAACCCATACACACCCAGCCGAATATTTGCCGCCACCGCATCGGGAATCGCCGCAAAGCGCAATGCTTCAGGAATCGCCAACAAAATAAACGCACCCACTAAAGGTCCGCGAAAATTTCCCACTCCGCCGACCAAAACCATACAAGTCATCAGAATCGACTCATCCAACGAAGCCGTACTCGGATCGATATAGTTTACATAAGCTGCATATAAAGACCCAGCTACAGCCGCCATTCCACAAGCGATCGCCACAGCTTGCATCTTTGCTAAGCGTGTATTCTTACCTAATCCCCTTGCTGCCAGTTCATCATCTCGCACCACCTTAAGCAATCTCCCCCAAGGAGAAATCAGCAACAACCACACGATCAAGGCACAAAGCAAAGCCGTGACAAAAGCCAATCCTGCCATACTGCCAATCGAATCCAACTGCCAGCCAAATAAATTAGGTCTGGGAATTCCTGAAATCCCAAACGGCCCATTTGTCAGATTTTGCCACGTACCAACCTCAGCCTCAGGACTAGACCAGTTATACAAAAGACTAAATAGCAAGGTCTGCACAGCCAGCGACACCAACACAAAAAAGTCCCCCTTAAACCGCAAGGCAGGAAGAGAAATCGCCAAACTCATCACCGCCGCCAATAAAACTCCCAATCCCACAGCAGGGAAAAATCCCCAACCCAATTTTACCGTTGCCAAAGCATAGGCATAGCTACCCAAAGCAAAGTAACCCGCATGAGCCAAGGTCAATAAACCGCAGTAACCCATCACTAAATTCAGACTCAAAGCCACGATCGCATTGATATTGAAGTAGATAAAAAGATGTAAGAAATAGTTCATGACTCCGCCTCCAATCGTCCTTTTTGTCCCAAAATACCTTGAGGACGCACAAACAGAAAAATTGCTAATAGCAAAAATGTCACCGCTTCTTGCCAACGTGCCGATAAGAACCAGACTACCTGCGATCGCAACACACCTAACAAAACTCCGCCCAAAGCTGCACCCAAAAATGATTGTCTCCCACCAATAATTGTCGCTACCACAGCCAACAGCAAAGCTGACAAACCACCTTGTGGATCGAAACCAATATCATAGGCAACTAATAAACCGCTAAGCGATCCGAGCAATCCCGATATGCCAAAAGCAATCAGCCTAAGCGATCGCGCATTATAACCCTTCAGCATAAACTCTTTAGGATTATCAGCCAGCGCCCGAAACTGTAAACCCAATTGGCTAAACTTTAACCAAACATAAAAGACACTCAGCACCAAAACCGATGAAATTGCAGCGATTACCTGCGCCTGTGTAATGATCGCGCCCACTATCGTATATGTTGCATCCAATCCCATGCGTAACACCTTAGTTTCATTACCCCAAATTATCGCGATCGCCTGCACAATCATGATGTACAAACCCAAAGAAGAAACTAAATGCGCTCCCGAAGAAGCCATCTTGCGATCGAGGGGCGCATGATTAAGCCACTCACAGATCAAAGACAGCAAAATTCCTATACCTATAGAAAACATTGCACTCCAGTACCAAGCCCATCCCCACTGCAAACTCATCCATGACAGAAAAGGCGCGATCGCATAAATCCCTGCTAACGCAATATAAAAAATGTGTGTTGGCAAGTAAACCACTGTAAATGCCAGAGCCATGACAGCGATCGTCAAACCAGTAACTAGACCATTTATAAGAATCTGCACGCTTTCAATTCACTATTCACGATCAAAACTTTCTTTATATTGTGAAGCTTTTATGCAATAAAACATGACTAAATCTACCAGTCAATCAATATTTTGCCAATTTTTAGTTTAATTGTCTCAAACTCACATTAGTCTAATTTTTCGACCGCCTTCAGAAAAGCCAGTTTCGCGGCAATTTTGTTCTTACGATTTGTATAACGCCTAAAACTCCTGACATCACGATATCGCGTCAACTCCATCGCCAAAGAAGGATCTAACTCATACTTCACAATCAAATTCGTAGCAAACGTATGTCTACCGCGATGCAAATGCAAATCAATCCCCGTCTTCTCAGCCAAATTATCCATCACATGACGAATCCCCCAATAGGTCAACCGCTTACCCTGACTACGATTAGAACAAGAAACAAATAAAGGACTATCAGGTGATAACTCCCCTTCCTGCTCCCGCCGCCAATCCAAATAAGCATCCAAATCCTAAATACCCAACTTAGTCAAAGGCACTTCCCCATTACTATCCCACTTTGCCTCCTTAATCACCAACTCCCCTTTCACATAATCCTCAACATTGAGCCGACAAACCTCCTCCGCAAGCAACCCATACAACAAAACCGAAAACAACGCCCGATCGCGCAACATCACATTACTTGATGAGATAGCCTCATAAATCCGCAAGACCTCCTCATCCTCCAAATCCTTAGCCACAGGATCGGGCAATCGCTCTTGCTGAATGCCAATCGTCGAATCGGCTGTCACATATTCTGAGAGCAACATCCATCGATAAAATGATTTAAGAGTCCGCAGTACCCGATTCACCGAACTCAGCGCCAACTCACGTTCCTTTAGCAAAAAAGTTTTAAATTGTGTGACTTTGCGCCGACTCACATCCACACAAGCCAAATCGCACCAATCCATAAATATCCGCAAGTCAGCTTGATAAGCCTTACGACTTTTGGGTTGCAAAGATCTTGATGCTAAAAACTCATCAACCCTTGCTTGTCGTAAGTCTGTAGTGGCGATCGCTTTAGGCGGTTCACCGTAAATAACTAAAATTGTCTCTGATATTGACATAGCAAGCAGTCTTTAGCCTCGAATTACAATTATTTCCCGACCTGCGGGACTAATGACATTCTCCGTCGTAGTCCGATCGCTTAGCGGCGGCAAACCCTTACGGCGATCGAAAATCACTAACCATCCTGTATTCAAACTCAAACCCGACAAATATTTATCTAACTGCTTCAATCCTTCCTTGATTGGATCTGGTCTTTTATCAGCCCAAACTTTCAACTCCATTCCCAAAGTTACCTTACCATATTTCAAACAAATATCCATCCTTCCCGAACCAATGGCATATTCCCTTTCCAACGTGCCACCACCATTCACAACACGGTGCAAAAATGCCATCAATACAATATGAGGCGCAATCTCTGGATAGGGCGTACTTCTAAATAATGGTTCTCCATGCTGTCGCCAGAATAATAAGAACGCTTCCAACAAGCGATCGGGCAAAAATTCACCTTGCTCGCTAAGCCAGACTGGTTGAAGATACCCAATAGAGGCAGTCGTTACATAGGCAAGCACTCTAGGAAGTACTTCCTGATAAATAGGATTAGCGATCGCCAAACCATTTTCGTTAGTACAAAGCCCTAAATCTAAAACGTAGCGAATATCATCCTGTGGCACATCTGGCAGTTCCTGCCCCGCAAGAATAGGTTGAATCACTGCTCTCACTCTATCTTCTCTTAGTCTTTCCGCAAGGCTATCCAGATGCGTATCCTGTCTCTTAATCAGTATTTCCTTCGCTTGATTCACCAAGTCAGCAGTAATGGGAATAGATGGATCTTTCGTAATATATTCGACAATTTCCTTAGCGATCGCATTGACCAACCAAGGCTGTCCCTGCGTCAAATGAAAAGCCAAATCAACCGCTTCAGGAGTAAATACTTGTCCCGTTGCATCCGTATGCTGCTGGTAGAGCTTTCTCACATCCTCAAGGGTAAAGTTACTCAAGGTAAAGGAGCGCACTTTGATATTAAAAGGGCTGGAAGTATTCAGGCGATCGCTTCCCCCTGATGCATATTTATAATCCCGCACATCGCGCATACCTACCAAGGCAACTGACTGTGGAAATCCCTGTGGACGACGTGGGAATCCATCCCTTAACTGTCGTAATACCGTCATCAAAGTTTGATTTTGTAGAGAATCAATTTCATCTATGAATATTACCAATGGTCTTGATGAAGCCTCCGACCACACCTTTAAAAAATTACCAATACGCTGTAGCTGATTTAGCTCTTGGGTGGGTGGTTTCAGTTCGTCTGGCAGCCAGAAATCAGTCGCATCTCGCCATGCTGCTAAAATTACTTGTTCTGCTTTTTCAGGCTCATCGGGGAAGGTTGACCCCACTTCTGCGGATACCATTACCGATGTATATTCACCACTAGCTGTGAGTTCCTGCGCTAGGGTCAACATTGCTGTAGTTTTACCCGTCTGACGTGGCGCATGGATAACAAAGTAGTTACGCTGGTCAATCAGCTTCTTTATCTCAGGCAACCGCTCTGTGGCTGGCAACATGTAATGAATATCAGCTTGACAAGGACCAGCAGTATTAAACCATTTTTGCATAACGACAGCTAACTAACGGGCAGATACCCCTTCAATATATAACAACGCGCCAAGCAAAATCCTGAAA
Source organism: Pseudanabaena sp. UWO310 (assembly GCF_006861605.1). Lineage (NCBI taxonomy): Bacteria > Bacillati > Cyanobacteriota > Cyanophyceae > Pseudanabaenales > Pseudanabaenaceae > Pseudanabaena > Pseudanabaena sp. UWO310. Next base: position 28,555 of record NZ_SELU01000019.1, read on the forward strand.
CCTTGAATTTACGTTGGCAGTAATGAGTATTTATACTTATTCATATAAATTTAATGGCAAATAAGTGGCAATTATTTGCTCTAAGATTACTCTATGACAACTACTTAATTTGTCATAGAGTAATCTTAACTGTTCCGCTCATATGGGTAAGTAGGTGAAGTTAGTTAAAAAGGACAACTGAGTTCCTTATATTTAGTAAATGGATTTTTTAAGTAAAATCAAACTTCACCTAATTCCCTACATGAGCGAACTGTTTTTTGACTAAGCGATCGCACAAAGCATCGTCAAGTTTGAGATTTTGTATAGCTAACACTTAGAGATCCGTAAGTGGCTAAATGATTCGCGTAGTCCTATTCAAAAAGTTGTTGAAATGATTAAAGGGCAGTGTAAGCTAAGAGGCTATGCCAAAATCTACAACAACTAAATACAAGCATCTGGACAACTATTGACCAATGAGTATGAAAAAAAATAATCAACCTCGCATCTTAGTGATTACTTCCTGTACGGGAGAAAAGGTTTTTAAGCCTGATGAGCAACTAGGGGTTAAGGACTTTGAGAATAGGACTCAACTTGCTATTGAGGAGAAGAAGCTGGCTCAATATATATGTTCTGCATCTGAAATGTATACGGGGATGCAGCATTTGCGGTTGATGGAGGGGATAGGTTTATTTCGTAAGTCTCTGGGGGAAAAGTCTATAGATGTGAACATCCTTTCTGCTGGTTATGGGTTGATTGCTGCGGATCGAGCGATCGCACCCTATGAAGTGACTTTTAACAATATGAAGGGACATGAGGTTGATGCTTGGTCAAAGCTGTTGGAAATTCATGAAGACTTTGAAAAAGCGGTTCGAGATTACGATCTGGTGTTTTTATTGTTGGGCGAAAACTATCTGCGATCGCTAAATCTCCCTGTTATTACTAGACCAGACCAGACGTTTATATTTCTTGCTTCGCAAAGTAGTAGAAAGTGGATTAAGGGATTGGATGCGAAAACCTATGTGTTGGGGCTATCCAATGCCGATGCAAAGAAGTATAGCTATGGATTAGTTGGTTTAAAGGGATTTTTGTTTAAAAAGTTTGCTGAAGTGGTTGTGCAGCAACCAGAATTGCTAAGCAAGCTTTATGTAAAGCCTGAAGAGTTTGCACTTTTGCTGGAACCTAAGCAGGAAAATATTGACCAGTTGGAGTTGACGCTTGGCGTGCCTAGTGTGGCTGTAAAGTCGTCTAAGAAAAAGGGTAAGTCGGCGATCGCGGAAGGTGCTGAAGAGGAGGAGGAGAGTTCGGAGTTTTTGCCAATTCCTGATTTGCCCCCTGCACCGAATTTGCATTTGGGAATGAAGTATTTTATTCCTGAGTGGGATGATCATGTTGATCCGACTTATAATTTTTTGACGGATACGCTTACGCCCGATCGCGATCCCCATGAGGATGAAGTGTATGCCCACGAAATTTATCCAACACCTAACTATGATGCGATCTTGGTGTCAAAGGTGGTTGTGGAGGCTAGTAAGAAGAAGCGGCAAAAGATTGAGGAGATCGGGATTCACAAGTTCATTCGCTTTCAAGGGGAGGTGATGGGGGACTGTGGGGCTTTTGGCTACATTAAGGAAGATGTGCCACCCTATAACACGATTGAGATTTTGGACTATTACGAGAAGCTAGGTTTTAACTATGGTGTGAGTATTGACCATTTGATTGTGGGACCTTTTGCGGAGGTGGGGGTGCGGGAGATGCGCTACGAGTTGACGCTTAAGAATGCTCAGGAGTTTATTGAGCAGCATCGGTTAGGGGGATATACTTTTACGCCGATTGGGGCGGCGCAGGGTTGGAGTCCTGAAACCTATGCGGAGGCTGTGAAGCAGTTGATCAATATGGGCTATGACTATATTGCGCTGGGTGGTTTGGCTCGCGCCACGAGTAAAGAAATTATTGAGATTTTAAAAGCAATTCATCCACATTTACAGTCCCATGTGCGGATACATTTATTTGGTGTGGCGAGAATTAGTGCGATTCCTGTATTGCGTCATTTAGGGGTGACGAGTTTTGATTCGGCGAGTCCGTTGCGGCGGGCTTGGTTGGGTTCGGGCGCGAACTATCATACGCTGGGAACCAAGATGTATAGTGCGGTGCGGATTCCGCCTGTGAGTCGGCATGGGGTCAGGATTAAGCGTGTGATTGAGGCGGGAGTCTCGGATAGTGAGACTTTGCAAAAGTTGGAGCAAAATTCTTTGCAATTGTTGAGGGAGTTTGATAAGGGTTTAAGGGGATTGGAGGAGACGCTAAATGTTTTGCTGGAGTATGATGCGCTTTTGGAGTTGCCGAGGGATGGTTTGGTCGATCCTGCTTTACAGGCAAAACGGTTGGATAAGCATCGGGAGATGTATGCGGATTTGTTGATTGACAAGCCTTGGCAGCATTGTGATTGTGTAATTTGTAAGGAGGTGGGTGTAGAGGTGATTATCTTTAGGGGTAACGATCGCAACCGTCGCCGAGGGTTTCACAATACTTTTGCTTTCTATAAGCGTTTTCAGGAGTTGTTGGCTTCTTTGCAAGGTAAGGATTCTTAATATGGCAAATGAAACGAGAGGAATTTTGTTTGAAACGATCGCTGAGGTGGCTTTGCGAAAGGCTGTCGCGATCGCAGGGATTGCGGGGGAGGTGCGATGGAATCAGAAGCCTGAAGGGATGAGTATTATTCCTGATTTTACGATTGGTGTTGATAATACTTGTCTTAGTCATGTAGTTCTAGTTACTGCAAGTGGATCTTCTAAAAACACAGATATGAAATCTTGGCGCAACTTAGGAGAATTACAGGAGGTTAAAGCTCAAATTTCCACTATTCCCGCAGTTATCAGTCTCTACTTTAAATCAGAGTTTAAAAAAGGTCTGCTTACGGTAGGAGAAGCTCTTTATGATGCAACTCTTCATATTGATCGACAACCTTACTTTGTTGAGATAGAAAAATGGGTGTTATCTCTTTCTCAACAAGGTAAAATAACAAGAGAAGAAAAACAGTTATTGCTCGACCATGCAATAAGTAGTAACTTATCTCTCAAGCAATCCATAGAAACACTGTCCGAAGATCTAGCGCAGGCTTTAACGCAACGTAATGCTAGTCTTGATCCTCTTTGGCATCTTATGGCTGAAGATTATGCAAAACCTCATCATCCGCCTACAGCAAAGACTACAACCTTGCGGCGAGGATTGGGTAAATTGTTGGTTTTAGAGCCAGTTTTGCGGCAGATGGTCTATGCGGGTTATACAAAGACAACTGGAATTCCTAGTCAACACTTGCCAGAATATGTATTTGATTTGGGCTTTTTTACAAAGACATTGGGAGGAGGAAAACTCACGGATGATGAAATGAAAGGCGCGATTGAGTTACTCGGTGCAGAGGCTTGTGAGGCAGTTTTACAAAAAGCTCCTGCTCCTATGCAACCATGGATTAATGAATTACGCCAATTAGAGAATATTCCAAAATTTTTAAATTTTTTCACTAGAGAATTTGATCAAGTTTCTCATCCAGAAAAATTAACGGAAATGCTTTTGCAGTGTCATCGAAACCCTGAAGAGTTTGCCCAAAAATATGAGATTTCATTTGTAGGTAATTTAAGCCGCAACTGGCTATTTACGACTCTAATGGACTTGGTAAAAGCAAGTACAGGAAAAGTACAAGGATTTGGTTATGCACAGTTATCTACTGAAATAGGAAATTCAGAGCATATTTCATCTGGTTATCTGACAATTGCAGATTGGGCAAATCGGGTTAGAAATACAGAATTACCGACAGAAGTTTTGCAAAATGTATCTAATGTCCTAGCTTTGAAAATTCGCAATATGCAAAAGTTAAAGATTCTCAGTTTACAAACTCAACTGATAGAAGCTACCAGAAAATCTGTTATGGAAGATAGACTTATCCCATACTTGAATTTTCAGCCATTGCTGTGGTTACTGGAAACTGAGCTAGACAAACAGGGTAAACCCTACGCTAAGAAGATTCCCTATGAGGGTTGGGTGAATGAATATGCCAATGTGGGCAAGAAAAGTGCAACTACTCCATTTGTAAAAGTTGGTACAACACTCATTCACTGGAAAAGTAGCTATGCTAGTCATCCCAACGACAAAACCAAAGAACTCTCAGCGAGAGCAAGAAGCATCAAATATCAATACCATCCCACAACCAAAACCTTCTCGCGTCGCCAAGGAGTAGATCGTCTTGCCCTGATCGTTGATGGCGATTGGAAAGACAATCACCTCCAAACCCTTACTAATTCTGGATGGGACATCATAGTTTATCCTGACGAGATCGCCAGCTTGGTGAGCAGATTGTAGAAACTAACTAAGCTTCATCTTCACCAAAATATATGCAACTTGATGTACAGGTTTCCTGAATCTCCACAGAATACAAACCCTCTAGCCCATCTTGTTTCAGGTAATTGAAAATCCATCTAGCCAACTCCTCACTAGTTGGATTTTCAAGCCCAGTTGATTCATTGAGGTAATGGTGATCGAGATAGCGATCGCGCATTGGTTCTAAGTACTTCTTTATAATTCCATAGTCGAGAACCATACCCACCTGCGAACCCTCAGATTTGAGGGAATCGCTTTTGATCGAGACTTTCCCCACAAAAGAATGACCATGCAACCTTTGACACTTACCATCGTGATGCGGGAGCTTATGCGCCGCATCAAATCGAAATTCCTTAGAAATTATCCACATATAAAACTTAATCCAGATCGGGATCGATACCCATTGAGCGTAACTTCGCAGCAAGTAAGTCAGGCAGCAACAAGCTCATACTGAAGCACAATAAATTCATTCGCTTTTAAGTATGCCATCGCATATTCACATCCATAGGAATCCGCAAACTCAACTAAGTAGTAATTTTCATTATCTTTTGGGCGTATTTCCACAATTGTTCCCACTAACCCACTAGGCAAATAAGAAGCTGATTGATAATCCGATTCAAGAAGTGTAAGCCTCTCAGCAGGGATGGGTTTAAGAATAGCCACAGGGTCGAGTAGCTTTTTAGTATTCTTAGTATTCATTGTTCTATCGCCTCACAAAAGCAGTGATCAATCTTGGATAATCAGTTCCTATGGCAATTTCCCAAGTGGTACGGAGTTCCACTCCCTCAGAGTTAGGGATTATCCAGTCCACTTTGTATTGTTGCCCAAATGCAGTAGTACTTTGTTGCACAACTTCACCTTCTACAGCAGCTACTTGAATAAGTTGTAAAAGCTGCTCAGTATTTTCCATTGTAATTCCTAGCTTAGCTTGAAAAACTCTGGCTTTGTCCTTACCTTTAGGGTGGTTAACATTTAAGCAATAGTCAATCAACTTGCGTATAGGAATATCGGCGCGATCGCCATTAGGTAATTTCATACTGGATTAGTTTTGGCTAAGGGTATTATTACCTGTTTTGTTTGCTGATAGTTTACTCCTCCGCCAATAACTTTTCGAGAGCAGGGAAAAGCCGATCTAACTCGCGATCGTCGATTTTACCAATACGCTCTTGGAGCCATTGCTTTTTTTCATCTATGTTAGTAGGACTTGACAATAAAAAAATTGGTTCTTTTTCTAAATCTACACAACTAGAAATTTTAAAGAATTTTTGAATTTCCTCTTTGTGTTTCTTGGCTGGAATGTGTTTACGCTTTTTCCAATTAGAAATTACTTCATCACCAATATTTAGGCGTTCAGCGAGTTCACCTTGCTGCCCATACCTTAAAATTTCATTGAGTAAGTACAGTATATTTTCCTGCCAGATATTATATTGACTCCTGTATTTCTCAAATAAGTCACCAAGTATTAGAACTTCTAAGTCATCCTTACTTATTTCAATATGTTTTCCGAGTTCTTGTTGCTCTTTGTCAGATAGCTTTTCCCCATTGAGTAGCTCTTTTGCTCTTGTCTCACTACTGTCAATCCAAGTGGCAAGCACTTTGCTCCACTTTGAACGTGGATGTTTTTGACTCCATAGTAAATAGCATAAATTTTTCGATTGATCGTCCATACAACTTTTTTTGAGATTGAAAATCATCAACTCAGATTTTTACTTTTAGTGTTTTTGTCAATAAACACTAAAAGTAGTGCTACACTTTTAGTGAGAAGTAATGCTTGTTGATAATTATGTCCAAAAGTTTAGCAGTCTCAAGCCGTAAAACTAGCTGCACTTCGCCTGTACAACAGCAAATCCTCGATAGCGGCATTTTGACATCGGGATTTAGTTGTATTTTGCAAATGCCCACAGGTAGCGGCAAGACATGGCTAGCCGAACAGGCGATCGCCCACACGATCGCTAGAGGCAAAAGAGCAATCTACCTTGCTCCGCTAAAGGCTTTGGCATCAGAACTAACGACAAAATGGCAAACCACCTTTGCGCCTCATCTTGTTGGCGTATTTACGGGAGACTATGAAAACAGTAACTATCCCGTGCCTTACGAAAAAGCGCAACTGATGGTAATGACTCCTGAAAAGTTTGATGCTTGCACACGCAACTGGCGATCGCACTGGGCTTGGATTCCTGATGTCGATCTGGTAGTGGTAGATGAATTTCACTTACTAGGCGATCGCCATCGTGGGGCAAAGTTAGAAGCTGCCTTAATGCGATTTTTGCGTTTAAATCCCTTTATCCGCATTTTAGGATTGTCCGCAACCTTGGGCAATCGCCGAGAGCTTGCCGACTGGTTAAATGGGGTCGAGTTTTACGCTAGCGATCGCCCCATTCCTCTGACTTGGAAAATCGCTCATTACAAACGCGCCCAAGACAAACCAGAGCTACTAGTCCACGAACTTGAGCGCAATTTGGCAGTGGGTGGCAAAAGTCTAGTTTTTGTCCAAAGTCGTCGTCGCGCCGAGTTCCTATCGAAACTATTGCAAGAACGCGATTGGCAAGTTGCCCATCACCACGCAGGAATAGAAAAGCAAGAACGCAAAGAGATCGAGCAAAATTTTCGTAATGGCAAATTAGAAGTTCTGGTGGCAACGGCAACCTTAGAAATGGGACTTAACCTACCTGCCAGACAGGTAATTCTCTATGACCTGCAAGGGTTTGACGGAATCGACTTTGTGCCGCTACAGGTGAATAGTGTGTGGCAGAGAGCAGGACGAGCAGGACGACTAGGACTCGATCTCGAAGGTGAAGTCGTATTGTTAAGTCCCTCTTGGGATAGTCATGCCGATCAGTATCCTCAAGGGAAATTTGAGCCGATTAAGTCGGGCTTAGCAAATGTGAATGCTCTCGCAGAGCAGGTAATTACAGAAGTTGCCAGTGGATTATGTCGCACGGTGACACAACTGCAAGGCGTATTTGGGCGATCGCTTGCGGCAAAACAAGGGACTTTGCCCTCGGTCGAGAAAGTCGTGAGAGATATGCTAAAAGCCAGAATGCTGGAGGAATGGAAATCCGATGAACGCACCTATCTCAAAGCCACTAAACTAGGCTATGTAGCGATGCGCCATCTCCTATCGCCCCAGACCGTTTTGCTATGGGTGAGAGTCTTGCGATCGCCTTTGCAGTTAAACTTTTTCGATCTGATCTTGCTAGTGGCAAGTTGTCCCGACTATCAGCCTCTCATCCCTGTCGATTACGAGCAGCTTGAAGATCTAGGCGAAACTCTCTCCAAAGAACCATCGGTTTTGCTGGGATGGGAACGCGCAAAACTGCGATCGCTTTTGGGAATTGACGGCAAACAACTCTTAGCAGCAATTCACACGGCTTTAATTGCAAGGGACTGGACGAGATCAGGTGATGGAGTGGCGATCGCTGAAGCAAGAGGTTGCTATGCCTTTGAGGTGGAATGTGTTCGCGCCGCAATGCAGAGATTGTTGTTAGCAATGGCGAATATCTGTACGACGATCCAATCTCCAGATTTTGAAGATCCTGAAGTTATCCCTTTGGCAGAAAAAGTCAAAGTATTAGAGCGCATGATCTCTGGTGGCTTAGATGAAAGCACTGTAACCCTGACATCAGTTTCAGGTATTGGCGCAAAATTTGCTAAACGTCTCAAGGAATTGGGTATTCATGATCTTGAGGATTTAGCACTTACAGAGTCCTCAGAAGTTATTACTGAGGGTATATCTCAGAAACGCTTACAGAAGTGGATTGATGCGGCGAATGAAATGGTAGGAGATCGCTTTTCTGCTTTTCGCTATCGAGAAGAAATTACAACTAATACGATTGTCTCTAATACTTTCCCTGATGCGATCGATCCTTACCGCTTGCGCCGAGCCTTAGAATTGCGGGTTACAGGCAATGAAGGTAATGTTTATCGGGTGGTTGGTGGGCTAGATCCGCATCTGGTCACTTGTCATCAGAATATTTATGACTGTGATTGTCCTGATGCAGCTAAGGGTAATGTTTGTAAGCATATTCTGGCAGTCCGCATCTTTCGTCATGACCAGTTTTTGCTAAGCTCATTAAAAAGTATTAAGCAATCAACCGAGGGGCTTGACCTCAAGGGGTTGTGGTATGACTACCCATCTGATGTAAGCAATAAGGCGATCGCGCGAGGACTAACATGAAAATCCGCCAGCTCGAACTAAAGAATTTTCGGTGTTTTGACCAGAAGACCTTTGAGTTTTCCGATCAATTCAATGTCTTCATTGGCGATAACGGCAAAGGTAAAACGACTTCTGTAGAAGCATTAGCATTAATAATTGGTGCATTCGCTTCAAAGCTTTATAGAATATATGAACCAAATATGTGGCTCAGTCGGATTCAAGATTCAGATATTAGACAAGTTAGGAATAATGGGAGAGTTGAGAATAAATTACCTGTTGAAATAGTTTGTAAATCTGTAATTAATGAATTTGAGATTAAGTGGTCAAGTTCTCTCAAGGCTGTGTATGGAGCTACTGCACGCTCTACTGGTCATGTTCCCTCACTATCTTCAAATATTACTGAATTTATAGATAATTTAAATAGACAAGTGGAAGAAGTTAGAGATACACCGCTTCCCTTAATAGCATATTATGGAACACGTAGGCTCTGGGTGGTGAGTAAAACTCAATCAGACTTTGATAACATGAAAAACGCATTAGCAAGGGAATCTCGCTTTTGGGGATACACTGATTGCCTTGAACCTAGATCCAATTTAATCCTTGATTGGTTCAAGTTTGAAGATGTTCAAATCTTAGAAAAGGCAGTTAAAATTCATCAAGCAATTTCAAATGCCCTATCGACTTCTCAAATAGATGGCTGGGTTGAGATGAATTATGATGCTAATGAAGATACTTTAATTGTTAGATCGCTTGATGGTAAGTCGCAACAATTTGTAAAATTGAGTGATGGTGTTAAAAATATGATTGGAATGGTTGCGGACATTGCATATCGTTCTATTGTTCTAAATCCTCATCTAGAAGCTAATGCACCCAAAGAAACTCAAGGAGTAGTTCTGATTGATGAAATTGATTTACATCTTCATCCTAATTGGCAACGTCGAGTTGTTGATGACTTAAAACGTACATTTCCCAAAATCCAATTTATTACAACTACTCATTCTGAGCATATCATTCAATCTTTGAGAGAAGGCGAACTAATTGACCTCAATAATCCTGACTCTATACCAGCAGCAGAATATGAGAATAAAAGCATAGAAGATATTGCTGAAAATGTTATGCATGTTCCTCAAACGCACAGAGCTGATCGTTATCAGAAAATGATGGATGTAGCTGAAAGATACTATCAAATGCTAGAAAATACTTCCCAAGCATCTCCAGAAGAAATTGAAAGACTGAAGATAGAGCTAGATGACCTCATTGAGCCATATAGTGATAATGTTGCGTACTATGCTTTTTTAAAGATGAAAAAGCTTGCAGCATTGGGAGAGTAAATATGCGTCCAGTCGAACGTGGCAGTGTACCTACTAATCCAACAACAGGAGTCCGAATATCTTTTAAAGAACATGGTGATGCTAAGCCCGAACTTTTACAAAGGATAGGGAGATACTGTTCTTATTGTGAGAAACCGCTTACACAGTTAATTGATGTTGAGCATATTTTACCAAAAACACATTTCTCTAAATTAGAGACTAATTGGCATAATTTTTTGATTTCATGTAGAGTTTGTAATGACATTAAAGGACATTCTAAAATAAAGAGAAAAGATTTTTATTGGTCTGATGTAGATAATACCTTCAGGATTTTGGAATGTCATTTGAGTAGTGGAGCTATAAGTGTTAATCTTTCTCTATCTATTACAGAACAAGTAATTGCAAAAAATACAATAGACTTACTTGGTTTAGATCGAAAGCCTGGACACCCTAAATATAAGTATGGATCAGCAGATGTCCGTTGGCAAGAACGTCTTACAGCTTTAGAGATAGCTCAATCATCCTTAAGAGATTTGCAAAATAATGACACACCTCAAATGAGAAATCAAATTGTGCGTACTGCTCAAGGACAAGGTTTTTGGTCAATTTGGATGACAGTCTTTCAGAATGATCCTGATATGTTAAACCGTTTGATAGCTGCTTTCCCTGGAACTTGTAAGAGTTGTTTCGATCCACAAGGGAAACCTATACATCGTCCAAGAGGAAGAATATGAATATAGAAAATCGTAAATTACAAACTCGTAAAGGCGCGATCGCATTTCCTGCCTATATCCCTGTCACAACTTTTGGACAGAAATATCCACTCGACAACTTAATTCGTCCTTATTTGCCGAGACTTGCTCCCGCAGTGATGGTCAGCCATTACTATGCCAAACAAATGACTGCGGCTCAGTTGCCTAACTTGCCGATGTTGGTTGATTCGGGAGGATTTGCGGCTTTATTTGAGAATGCCAAGATCGTCAAACGCGATCGCTTAGGCATACTGGAAATCAAAAATGTGGAAACTGATGAAGTAGAGGTGATCCACCCAAAAGCCGTATTGGAATTTCAAGAACAAGTTGCCGATGTTGCCTTTACCCTCGATTTTCCGATTCCGCCTAAATTAGACAAAAAGGAAGCAAAACGAAGACAGGAACTAACAATCGCTAATGCACTATGGGCAATTAACAACCGTCGTCGTCGCGATCTTCCCCTTTATGCTTGCGTGCAGGGCTGGGATATAAAGTCGGCGCGTGCCTGTGCTAAGGCTTATGTCGGGCAAGGATTCGATGGTATTGCCATTGGTGGGCTAGTGCCGCGATCTCAGGATTTACCCTTAGTTTTGGCGATCGCCGAAGCAGTTCGCGAAGAGATTGGTGACTTGCCTCTACATGTTTTTGGATTAGGTAAACCTGAATTAGTTAAGGAGCTTTTTCGAGTTGGTGTGGATTCGGTGGATAGTAGTTCCTACGTGAAGTATGCTGCTGATGGGAAGTTGTGGAGCAATCCTAGTTTGACCTTGATTGAACCGACTCCTACCGATCGCTTGCATTTAGCACTTCATAACTTAGCAACGGCAACGGGAGCTACTTTACCTTTAGCAGCATCTGAGCAGTTATTAGGCTTGTTTCGTTCTTTTAGATAGGGGTTGTGATCCTCAACTCTCAAGGAAATTAGAAAATTAATTGTGCGACAAATGCAACAAATTTTTTGCGGTAAATCAGGTGAGTCGCTTAGTCCTAGAAATGCTGATTGGCAATCTCTCAATCTCGATCCAGTTTGGCAAAAGGCGATCGCGATCTTAGCGCCCAATACCACTCCCCGACAGGTGCAGATAAAGGCTTTGGGAGAGATGCGAGTTTTAGAATCGCGCCGCAATCTGATTGTTTCATCTCCGACCAATAGCGGCAAAAGTTTGGTGGGTTTGCTAGTTCTCTTAGAGGCAATCCATAGCGATCACCGAGCGATTTTGATTGAGCCACTAAGGGCTTTAGCTAGAGAGAAAGTGGATGAATTAGAACTTACGGCTAAGCGATTAAGTAAGGTCTTCGGGAAAAAGATAGCAGTGCGGATTTCGACAGGAGACTATCGCATTGAAAGTGAGTTGCCGAGCGATCCGCCTGTAGGTGGTGAAATTATTGTGGCGACTCCTGAGCGGCTGGAAGCACTTTTGCGAAATCCTGCTCATGGTCAGTGGCTGTCAACGATTGGGGCTGTATGTGTTGATGAGGCGCATCTGATTGGTTCCAAACACAGAGGAGCAACTCTGGAGTGCTTAATCACTTCTCTATTATGTTTACCGATGCCACCGAGATTGGTTTTGCTATCGGCAACCTTGGGCAATCCTGAGAAGTTGCAAGCTTGGCTTAGCCCTTGCGATATGGTGTCGGTAGCAAAAAGACAACCTCCTCTTGCCAAATGGGTATTGGCATTGGAGAAGGAAGAGGATGCGAATATTGTTGTGGCAGATTGGCTGGAGAAGCATTTGCAAACGCCTGAGTCACAAGCTTTAGTTTTTGTCTATCAAACCAAATCGGCGGAAAAGTTAGCGACATTTTTACAAACGGATCGGAAGATTATTGCGATCGCTTACCATGCCAAGATGAGTCAAACCCAGAGAGAAAAGTCTCGGCAACAGTTTGTGACGGGTGAGGCGAAGGTAATTGTGACGACTACAGCTTTGGCTATGGGGATTAATTTGCCTGCGACCCATGTGTTAGTTAGGGACAGCACTTTTCCGATGGAAGGTGCTGTGAGCATTGCCGATCTGTTGCAGATGATGGGTCGCGCAGGACGAGGTAATCGTGAAGGTGTGTCTGCCGTTGTGGTGCGTGAGGGTGAGGGTTGGACAGCAGAGACGCTCACCACAGCTTTGCAGAGTGAAGAATTACCTGCGATCGCATCGGTATTTGAGCAAGATCGAAATATTGGCTTCAAGAAAAGTGTCGATCGGGAGAAGACAAAGACCGCACCCACGGCAACGGCTTTTTTAGCTGCTTTGTTGTCTCGATGGGACGATCGGGGAGCAACCCTTGCTCAACTGCAAGCATTTTTCGGGCGATCGCTAGGCGGACAGCAGTTGGTCAGTCAAGTGCCGATCGCCTTGCGTTGGTTGGAGGGACAAACCCTTGCCTATGGCGATCCAGAGTTAAAGACCTATCGCCTCACTGTGTTAGGTAAAAAGGCAACCTTAGCAGTGCTACCTTTACCTGTGGCTTCTGCCTTTGGGCAATTAATTCGCGACTTGCTGACGGTTGATCCTGCTGACGAGTTGTTGCAAGCGTGGCGATCGCTTGATTTTTTACTTTTGCTCTATCTCCTATCCGAGCGATCGCCAAGTTTGCGTAGGTATAGTGTGAAGTTGGTGGAAGCGGTTGATAGTTGGTGTGAGGCTAATCCAAATTTGGTTCCATTGTTGTTTCGCAAGTGGATGCAGGGCAAGGTGGGATTTTCCAAAGCAAATGAGGTTTTAGGTTCGCTGGGATTATATCCGCCGAAGTCGGGTAAGTCGGGGGATGAATGGGCTGTGAAGTTGTGTTACTCAGCGATGTTTCATGCGATCGTACTGTGGGAAAGGTCACAGGGTTGTGGCATGACGGATATTGAGCGACGGTTTAAGGTGGAGGGTTTGGAAGGAATTGAGGAGCGTTGGCGGGATGAGTTGTTGTGGTTGCTGTCGGGGATCTCGAAGTTGTTGGATGTGCGGACGTTTTACTATCATTTGCGGGAGGAATGTCGGGCGGATAGCGATCGCATTAAGTTAGTAAAGCGTTGTTTTGCGATGATGGAGATGCAGGTTTACGAGTTGATGGAACATCTGAAGTATTGTTCTCCTTTAGGGGTAATGTTATGCGAAATGCGCCGACTTGCTCCGCAAGGGAAGCTAAAAATTGGGGTGCGATCGATTCGGAAGTTGGAGGAGTCGGGAATTGAGAGTTTGAAGGATTTGGCAAGGTTGAGTGTTGAGGAGCTTGTGGGGTTGGGTATTCAGCGCAGGGTGGCGGAACGGTTAAAGGGTTATGCTCGCAAGCGAAGTTTGTAATCTAGTGGCATGGGTTAGCAATTACTTCTCCAATCTCTTAACTGAAATGGCAGTCCCTAAAACCTTTTTATGCTTCTGCGTAACATGAGTTAGGATCTTACGAGTCCTTGAATAATCAACCCAAGTCTAGTCTTAATTTTTGTCTCATCCAACTGTAACTTCCTTTAGGTTGCTAAATAGTTTCATCGATCTATGGATTGCAAAATCAACTTAATATCAAACAAAGTAGCAATCACCGTAGAAACCTTGCCAACAAGATTTATATACTCTTCCATATCCACCTCACGCTCATTCCCATCCAAAGATGGATGCGCCGCCTTGTTACGAATCTGTAAAAGTTCGTCTACCTGTGATGATTCCATGCCTAGCCTTTTCCTAATCGCATTCCTATCAAAAGTTCCATTATTTTCTGGCAATCTTCCAATTTGCTCCTGAAAAGCTTTGTAAAGTTGTCGATTTGGCAAAGGTCTTTCACGAGATGCAGCAATACTTTGTTGAGAGTTATTGGATTCAACCAACAGATCTACAGAACGTACTAAATCACTGATGCACTCCAGTAGTTTTTTGATGCCATCTGTCACTTGACCTTGGGCAATAGTTACCTGAGCCACCTTGATCTTATCTCCTATTTGATCGAGAGTTCCTAATCCAGCTACAGATACCGACACACCAAGATCTCTAGCCGTACTATAAATACTTGCTTCAACTGACCTGCCAAGACGTAAAGCCGCTTCTGTATAAAATTCTTGTTCTACAAGTGCTTGTGACTTTTTTAGCTCCCGATAAACTGCAATGTCTGACGTTTCAGCTCGGTTAATAATATCTTGTAGAGCTTGGATCTCTTGCGGAAGCTTTTCAGACATAGACTTTGGCGATCCGCTCATAAAAGGCTTCTTTATCTTCAAAGAGAAATTCCATGAAGAGAGGACGCTTTTGGGCAAAGTCCCAAGGTAAAACTGTCCAACCCGCAGATTCCAACACATTTATAAAATAATTCGTTGGTTTATTATCCTCAGTCCTTTCCAGCAAAATTAATAAGTCGTCAACCTTGTTTTCCAATAAAGCTCTAATCATCCATGCATCTGAAATTAACTGTCTAGCTCGATTATTTTCATGGGCAGGTTGAGGCGCAAACAAAATTTTAATAGCTACGCCTCTCCCATCTGGAGATCGCCAAATTAGGGGCTTTGGTGTAGGCAACTTGTAGTTCTGCTGTAACCATCTCTCAGCGACTTGTGGATGTTCAAACTCACCTCCAAACCTTGATTGGATTGTATTTTGAATAATCTTCTCAAACTCATTCTTAAATCTCGAAGATACTTGTAGTGCTTGCTGATCATTTCTTATGCTAGAAAGATGTTGTAGATTTTGAGTTCTATTTTCATCCAAGCAATTTCTTGCTAAAACCCTCAAACTTTCTCCAATAGAATCTGTAGCAACTTTATCTGCTAAAAGACTAGAGAGATTAAGCGACTCTCGCCACATAGATTCTATATCCTGAGACTCTGTGATATGAAAGTCTTTAGAATCCCCTCTATCTAAAATGTCTTGAACTAACTTGTTAAGCTTAATAGAACTTCTAAACTCATTAAAATCTGGCAACTCTTCACCATCAAGAACTGCATCAAAGAATAAAGAACCATTCTCACCTTGATTAATTTCTAGTTCATGCTCATTTTCTCGGATTGTAACTGCAACAACTGGTATATATCGCCCATATTGGCTAGCAAGATTAATCCGCTGAGCCAAGATATTCTTTGCCTTGTACTGCCACATAATCCGATTAAACCAAATAACCTCTATTACGATTGGGAATGGTTCAATCACAAGAAAGTCTATAGGTTCACTACCAAGAGAGATCGTTTTTTTATCTTCAATAAATGTAGCGCCAGAAACTGTTAGCCATTCACCTACACGACTCTTCAGATTCTTGAGTATTTCTACTTTTTTAGTTGTGTATTTCATGTTTATCTCCTTGCTTCATGTTTGCTGAACACACCACATAAAAAGACTTACTGCCTACTTTAACTCATTACATAAAATTCGCCCACCAAACTCAGAAATATTCACAAACAAATCTTTGTTTTACCTTAAAGATTGAATTAGACAACTTTACCCATCCTTTACCAAAGGCAACTTTGGCTCACTCTCAGCAGTATAGCTAGGGCAAAATGTCCGAGCATCACAGGCAGTACAAGTACTCTCATCCTCCGCATTCTTCTCCCAAGTAGACAGCACCCGTCCATGCTTCAACTCCTTACCCCGACACACCTCAATGCGGGCAACTGCATTGTCAAACTCCTGCAACGCATGAGCAATAGTTTCCTCTGTCACAGGCAACAGGCGCAAAGCCCGTTTCAGCCGAAACTCAAATGGCAAAGTAGGAATCGGCTCATCCTTGCGACCTTTCCACTCCCGCAAAATGCGTTCCGCCTCACTTCCCTTTTCTGGCACTACATCCGTCTCCCCTCTAGCAATCTCCTCGCGCAATCGCCGCAAATCTCCCCTCGTTGGCAGCAACTCATTCAAGTAAATAATCGCCCCAGCCATTACAGGCAAACTATCCTCCTGTGCCTGCCGCAAATGGGCATAGGTTTGGGCTTGCCAACCGTAAATGTCCCAAAAACTTGGCTTATTTGGGTCAAATGGCTTTAACGATGGACGACGCATCCCCTTATAGTCGAGAATTACCTCAAACTCACTGGGCGGACGCAGCGATCGCGCCTTAAAATCTGTCAAAAGCTCCTTTACCAATAGGTTTCCCCACAAATCTGGGTCGTAAAGTTGCACGTTAGTTACCACATCGATCACACCCATCATCTCGTAGCGATCGGCTTCCCGAAAGCGATACTCCTCTGGAATGAGATCAATTGGCAACGATCGCGCACCCGTCAGCCTCACCTCCGCTCGGTGAATCAATGGAAATAGCTCTGCTCCCAACTCATTCACAGCAACCCTTGCTCTAGCGTTACCCAACTCCTCCAAGTCCTCTCCCCAAGGGAAAAGCTGCTGGGCGGCTAGTCGTTTCTTGATCAGATCGCAAATTTCAGTGATCGTCTCCTCAGACCAAGGAGGCAAGTTCTTCTCTCCCCTTCTCCGTGACTCATCAAATCGACGATAGGACTCTTCCAATACTCCGTGAATAAATTGCCCGAACCAAGCCTGAACGGGACGAGTCGATGGCAAGTTGCCAATCCGCGTATAGCGGTACTGAAGCCCACAACGCAAGAATCCCAACAAATCTCCCGTCAAGCTATAGGACGGTAACGTATACACCACAGGTCGCTTAGAAAGTTGCATCATTTAACCTCAATTAGTTTGTTTGTCAGTATCATCATTTGCCAGTTGTCGCCAGCTATCGTCGTAATAGAACTCACCGACCCAACCCACAGGATTTTGAATTGTAATTACTTTTGCGGCATCGGTTTCGGCTTCCTCAACTACATAGAGCCAAAAGTCATCTTGCCGAATGTTTCCTTCCTCAAACTGTCTGGATGACATACAGACTCCTCGTTTAGTCCATTTATTCCGTAGCGACTTCACTTCGATATAGCGCACCTTTCCAGTCTGCCTGTCTATAGACTCAACATCATATCCAGGATGATTTGGGGCAACTTCATTCATGTCTTTGGGATCTCGCCCATGCTGACGCTCATAATCCATCACCTTAGCCATACCCGCAGTATCAATTTTCCGAGCCTCTGACTCTGGGATATCTTCTACACTCTTCTGCGGTTCGATCTCTAAGCCAGACCGAACTCGCACGCCATTACGATATTGCTGACTCGGAGTTATCCTTTTGGCAAGCGATCGCAATTTAGCTCGCCCACCAGATCGACTCCTAGCAGTTCTACTTGGCAACATACTCGGCATTCTTTCGGCTGTGGAAGACTCAGCAACTGAGCTAACCTCGCTTGTCTGAGCGGTATTTTCAACATTCCCTTGACTAGGAGACTTCACATCTAGAATACTTCTCGGTCTTGTAGTGGACGCTGGAGGCTGAGCAGGTTTAATGATTGGACTTACGGGTACTGGAGTTGGAACAGGATTATTCTTGTTACTAGGAATGGGTTTGGGAACAGTTGATTTTGCAGGAGTATCGCTAGGTGGTGGATCTGACTTAGGAATATCGGTTGTCTCATTGATGCTCTCAGTAACTGCTTCTTCGGGTTCAATATTCTCTAAATCTCCAAGAGAATCATCACCAAAAATATCATCAGATTCTGCTGTTTCTTGGACATCAGGCAACTCCAAGATTAGAGAGGGAGGTAATGGTTTTACTTTGAGTCGATCTAAAAACTTCTCAATCTCAGAAGCTTTACTATTCAAGATCATAAACAACCGCTTGGTATCACTTAGTTTAAGATTTTGGAGATGCTGATTTAAGCTCTCAGTCAAGCGATCCTGCATCAAATCTTCGCTATCTTGGCTAAGATAAAAGACTAGCTTATGTTGCTCAAAGTAGTAACTGCCTTCCACTCCTGACGCAATACAGTCTTGATCAAGCATGAGGTTGGTACTAATCTTGGCAGCAGCTTGAACTGAGACTTTGCTCAGCCAATCTAGGTCTACCTGTACGTTTCCATACTGGTCTAAAATAAGCCGCTTCAAGCCCATGATAAATTCAGGCGATCGCATAAGGCTTTGCCATTTTTCACATATTTTATTTGCCTCCTGATCATCAGAAGGATTGATTTCCTTAGTAACCTCATTAACATCTTTTGCTAGAGAACGACTGCCTAAGGTGATCGCTAAGCTATGAGGAACTTGAGGATGTAATATCTTTATCGCATTGCGGTCTCGGACAGCCTCAATTCGCCAAGGCGCATCAGGGATCAGAATCTGGTCGGGAGGTAATAGCAAATTGTCTTCAGTCAGCAACAGCAAATCGTAATCTGAGGCAGAAAGTTTTTCTTTTTCTAATTCCTGTGTCAGAAGTTGTAAAACTTCATAGGCACATTTCGCATCGACTTCACTCAAAGCGTTACCTTTACAGTCATCTGCCAACTCAGCCATAAAGTCAACATAGTCATCAATTTCAGGAAATTTCTTCTGCCCAAGCAATTCATAAACTTGAGAGATTTGCGGCTGAAGAATTAAAAGTTTTCCTCTTCGTTTGCCAAAGTAAGGCACTTTATTCTGAAAAGTATGATTTGGAAGCCAAA
Organism: Pseudanabaena sp. UWO310; assembly: GCF_006861605.1. Lineage (NCBI taxonomy): Bacteria > Bacillati > Cyanobacteriota > Cyanophyceae > Pseudanabaenales > Pseudanabaenaceae > Pseudanabaena > Pseudanabaena sp. UWO310. The sequence continues at coordinate 47,578 of NZ_SELU01000019.1, forward strand.
ACTTACCCTCTGCATAATCCCACAAGCATTTAAGCTCTCTAAATTGATCTTGTAGCCATTCCCTCTCTTTTAAATCTTTACTATTGCAGAAAGAATTGTACAAATAATAATAAATAGACTCAATTGCCTTGTGAAAAGCATCATTATCAATCCCATTCCCATCAGATGTATTCCACAAATTTATGAGCAACTTGAAGTGAGCGACGACAGAATGCTTGTCAGGATAGCTAAAGCCAAACGCAGATTGAAAATCTTTTGATGGGAGCCTACCAACCAATATTAATGGCTTTTGACTAGCAACCAGATTGCCATAGTTACCAAAACAAACTTCATTGCTACGATAAAGCTTATTCACTGGAATTTTAAATCCTATAAGTCTCTTCAGAAGTTCTTGATTACACTCCGCAGGAAGCCATTCTTTTTGCTTTAAAACATTAGCCAAATCATTAAATAGCTTATATTTGCTCAGAGTTTCCCAGTTCTTTTCGAGGTAGCTAAATATATCTTGCAAAGACCTTGAGATTTCTGGAGTTAACCCAAATTTGGCTTTTTGAATTTGACCATCAACATAGTTTTGCAAATCCGTAGCGCTAGGTGCTGTTTGCATCCTTAATTCTTGGAAAAAGTCAAACCATTCATCCTGATTTTTATATACTTCCATATCAGGAGAGTATGCTCTTTCTCTCAAGATCTTTCTTACTGCATCATAAACTTTCGGATGATAAATTATATTTGCTGCCCTTAGCTGTCCATCAATACAACGAATTAGCCGAGCCTCTCTGACTTCCTTCTTTAAGTCAGAACTAGGATCACCGCTCTTTGCCTCACCCTCCGCAAGATGTAAGTAATTTTTAATCCACTCTAAGGCTTCAATCTGTTCAACATTACTTAGGTTGATATAGTCTCTCAACAAATAGCGAAGCATTGTTGCATGGTTTAGTGGCTTTACTTTTAGATAGTCATACAAAATTTTCCAATCTTGATTAGTTTCACTAGCCCCTAAGCGCAACAACTGCAATTTACCAGCAATTTTAGGAAGTTTATAGCCAGTGGGGACAAAAACTCGCTCATTTATATCGGTCAATTCTCTTGAAATAGTGGGATAAATTGTTAACTGGCGTAATTTTGTTTTGCGTCCTTCGTCATTTTTGCCATCTCCATATAACCAAGTGCGATCGCTACATAGATAGTCAACTAGCCTCTCATAAACTTCTCGGATGTAAACTGGCAACTTAGGCAATCCTGCTAGTTTGTCAATTACCTTTGGCACGGAGAGCATATCAATCATTTGGTGAGGATGCCGACTGCGGAAAGTAGCGATCGCATTCTGTAACTCACCTTGTGCGGCAAATAGTCTCACCCCAAAGTATTCCAACATCTCTAGGATTTCTCTAGAGAATTTAGTGCCATACCATAGGGGTGTTGCATCATTTGCTCCTACATACAATAAGCCATCTCTACAAGGTACTAAAGGGATTTGCTTAAACTCAAGGGGAAAGATCTTGAGATCCGCTAGATATTGATAAACCAAAGCTAACCAATCTGTACTAGGAATCGCTTGCCCATCGGGTTGCCACTCAACTGGATTACTACCATCTGGAGAAAGTAAAGCCTTGAGCCTCTTGGCTACTTCCACAGGCATAAATGAAGTAATTCCATTAGACTTTTCGATATCTCTTACTTGAGTAACCAACTCATCATCTAAGAACCACTCAGGAAAATCGACAAAGATCTGCTCTTGCAGAATCTCATAGTCATCTGGAGGAGTAATGTAGATAAATCCCGCAGTGCTATATCCAAAACTCTGCAATGTCCCATCTGCCAAGATTGCCAATGGTAAGCCGTGGACATCTCGAGTCCGATCGCTAAGGCAATATTTGAGCAAGCCGATCACCCACTCTTTTTTACGCAAGCAAGCTCTAGGGGCTTGATCTAATGGCATTCCTAATGGGTGTCTTGTTTGTAATTGCGATCGCATATCTGAGGGTTGAAAAGTGGCAAGGGGCTTGGCAGCATCCTTAAATACTGACTCAATCGCTAAGGGCAAGGGAGGATCGGGCAAATCAATTTTCTCTAACCGTAAAGGCTCTAGCAGATCGTCCCAACCTTTTGGCAAAACCTTGATCGTTTTTGGCTTCACCCAATGACTATCAACCACCTGACGCTGACTCTCATTCATAGCAGGATGGGCGATCGCCGATCGCATTACTCTGTGAGATTGGATTTGCTCAATCACAAATTTTGGTAGATCTTTGAGCGTTGGATTGCTACTGCTGATAGGAAAAAATGTGTAAAATCTCTGAGGATCTTGTTCACCTACGTCTTCAACTAGAGATTTAATTAAATTGGCATAGGCATGGGAGAGTACGTGCTTTACAAGTAACAAATTCCATTCTGCTCTAACATTTCGCTTCTGATCTAAATGATCTGCTTTTCTAGTTAGATCTGTCCTAGCTTCGTCTAGGTCAAAGAATCCGTGAACGTGAACTGGTAAGCCAGTCGCAAAGTTTAAGGGGAGAAAGCAATATGCTTTACCTTCAATTGAATCGGCTTTGACATTAGCTTGGGAAGTTTTAATTTTTGCAGCAACTCCAGCCCAAGGAACAGCTTTCTCCTCACATTTAGCCATCAGAGCTATTCCGCTTTGGATCTCCTGTTCGTCAGAACGAATAACATTGCAGACTCGCCATGTTGAAGTAAAGGTTTCTTCTTGATTTTGTGTCTCAATTTCTTGCAGGTAGGAGATCGACAATGAGGATGATGAGCCAGACTGAAGTAGAGAAGTTAATTTGTGACGTTCTGCAAATACCTGTTGCTTATTTTTGGTAGTGACTCTCAATAGCTCACAAACCTCTCGATCCACAATTTCACAGACCCTGATCTCGTCAACAGATTTGAGAAATAGTAAAATATCTTCAGAAATATTTAAAAGTTCGTCACGAAAATTCTGGATTGTGTCTCTGTCAAATATTGTGTTTGAGATAGAGTTAGCGTTGCGCTGAGGTTGGACTCTTAAGGGCAAGCGAAATACAGTTGAGTTTGCAAGGGCATATCCTTGAGGAAGTCCTGATTCATATAGTTTGAGAAAATCTTGAATTTCTCGATCTGCAAGTAGCCAACCTTCTCCACCTCTTGGGAAAACAGTGGTATGCGGATCGAAAAACTTAATTCGATCTAGAGAGGCAAAGCTGGGGTAATCGGTGAGATGGTAAACAGAGTTAAAGCCTAGACCAAATCTACCTGCCTTCGTGAGATCCGTTTGCTTACTGCCCTCGCCAATCTTTTGAATTGCATCAAAATCTTTTTCTTTAAATGCGGCATCATTAAAGATGAGCAGTGCAGGTTGTAAGAACTGCTCCATGTTTGGCTCAGGAAGATCGTCAATATGATGATTTCTCCAATCTAAAGTGATTTGGACAGTCCTTGCCTCCGCGTCGTCAGCATTTTGAATAAGCTCTTTAACGATGCCTAATCCCCCTGTATAGGCGCGAATTAGTCTTTTAATGGTTGAAATTAGAGAAACTGTCTGTCCTCCACCCAAACGGTTGTTTTGATTCTGGTGTGGTGTATTCATAATTGGGTTTCCTGAAATACCTAAAATTTTGTAAAAGCCTTTACTAGCTGTTTTTGAATGACGATCGCAATCTAAATGTCTTCAAATCTCTATGAAAGGTCGATTTCCTCTCCAAGTGGATGTGCCATCACGATTCCAACCAGTCGCCACATTAGATACTTTGTCCTCAGGTAGGGTGGGCTTCAGCCCTACCAATAGCAAAACTTCTTGGGGACGGCTATACGCCACAAAGTACTGGCGATACAGGTCGTCAAAGGTGCGATCGCGCCCATTACGACTTGGTGCATTCAAATCGGTGTGGGGACGCAGTAAGTCTTCCATTGTGTGTGGGGTTCCCCCCTTTTCTGGGAATCGCTTGAACTTGTGGGCATGGTGATTGGTTTTGAAGTCAGACCCCACATCAACGATGGTTAGAGGAAACTCTAGTCCCTTAGATTGGTGAATAGAGAGGATACTGAGCCGATCGCGTGGAAAAGCTTCCATCAAGTCCTCATTGACTTTGACTGTGCCAGAGGCGATCGGGGCAAGGAAATTGCGTAACAACTCTTTGACGGAGGCTTCAGATAAGCTTAAGTTGTCAGGATTGGTGATGATTCTTCCTGAAAACTTGCCTACCTGTTGACAAGCTGAAACTTGACGAGTAAAGACTTCTAGGTAAATTTGCCCTTCTGGATCGTCATGGAGAAAGGGGAAGTAGTGGAGCAGTCCGTAAATGAGTTCGAGGACGGGGACGCTCGGAGACCAGCGAAATCCTGCTTTTTTGGGGTTGCGTTCTGCCCAACTTTGAGCAAATGCTAGAAGTCCATTAGGGGCATTTGGCGAACTGGCAAGGTCGATCGCAATTTCTCTCCATTTAGTGAAGACAGGCACAATGTCGCTTAGGTCTCTGATCGTTGTTTCGATCGCACCTGCTGGATCGAGACACTCTAGCAATAGTCCGCCGAACTGGGCGACTACCTCGATTTCGGTGAGGTCTTGTCCCCTTGGGTTGAAGACTTCTATAGTCGAGTTCTCTGCTAACTTTTGGCGTAGTAGCAACGGTAAGCGAGGATTGCCACTGCTGTTGTACTCGGCGGGACTGCTGCATAACAAGGCGCAATCGCCAACGTCGCCACCTGCTGCGTTGCATTGGATGGTGCTGCCGTCGGGTATGGCGTACCCATCACCTCGAAAGATTGTGGCAATGAAGTCCGCTAAGTCCTTGGCGAGGGTATCCATGTCTTGCCTAAACATTCCTAGTATGGGTATACCAGCTTCGGCATTTGGGCGGGATAGGAGGCTGGGTTTGTTTTTGACTCTGACGGTTTGGTAGCTGAGGTCGAGGGTGGCGTAGTTGTTGACGAACTGAATAATGTTTTGGGTGGATCGGTAGTTGATTCTTAAGAAGATGGTTGTGGGTTTGTTGCCAAAGACTGTTTCGTACCGATCGCTAAAGTTGCTAAAAAGCTCGACGGTTGCGCCTCTAAAACGGTAGAGACTCTGATCGTCGTCACCAACGACTGCGATCGCGCCATTGCAAGCCTTGGCTAGTTCAAAATAGATGCTTTCTTGGAGTGGGTTGGTATCTTGGTATTCGTCAACTAAGACGATTTGAATCTGCTGAAAAAATTCGGTGAGTTTTCCTGCTTGCAACCGTTGGAGGACTTCGTACTCTAGCAGGGCAAAGTCTACCATGAGCCTATCGCTTAGCTCTTTTTGGTAGTCAGCGATCGCTTCGCCAATCTGGTTGAGTGCGGATCGTTCTGTGTCAGATGTGCCACTAGCCAGAAAGCTGTCCCAGTCAATCCGATCTTGAAATCTGCGATCCCAAATTACTTGCAGTAAGCCGACTTTTTTGCCGATGTTCCAACCCCATTTAGCTCCTTGGATGCCTAAGAGATATTCGTCTAGGTCACTGTCGCGATCGCGCCGATTGTTGAATAGTCCTGCTCTCAGTAATAGGGTTTTGGATACGAAGTCGTCGGCGAGGATCGGTGGTTGGGTTGCGGGGTCGCGAAAGTCGCGGAGAATTTGTTCGCAAAGGCTATCGATTGTTCCTGTGAGGATTTGGTTGATGTCTACTTTGGTGAGTTGGGCTTTGGTTGGTTCGGCAATTTCTGGGTCTGCTTGTAGTGCTTCTATCAGTTGAAATCCCCATCCAAGAATCCGCGATCGCAGTTCGGCAGCAGCTTTTTTGGTAAATGTGGTGGCGATGATCGCTTTTGGTAATATCCCGTCAACTAGGATCAGTTTGAGAATCCGCAGGCTGAGGCAGGTGGTTTTTCCTGTGCCAGGTCCTGCAACGATAAAGAGTGGTGCGTCTGGTGGTTGGGCGATCGCTTGTGCTTGTTCGTCATTGGGTAGCTTGCGAAAGGTGCTATAGGCGCGATAAAAGTCGTTGAGTGTGATGAAGCTTTTTGAGGATTGGGGGACAGGATTGGTGGATGTCATGCTTGATTGGGTTTGGAGTTTCAGATTTTGGGAGTTACAAGATCGATCAGTAAAAAGTTAATTTTTGGGATGCGTTAGTTGCTATCCATCTTGTTGAATTAGCTTCAGAAATCTGGCAAAAGAATCTATCTTAAGAATTAGAATCAAATAAAAAATTAGAAATGTAATTAACTAAACTATTTAGTTCATCAAAATAAAAAGCTCCATTCCAACCCGCAGATGCCAACATCTTTACACGCTCGTCTGTACTTTCTATAAGAAAATTTCCATCAACTAACAATAAACATTTAGATTGGTGATAGTCTAATCCACTTCCCCAAGCAGCTCGTAAGCGACCAGAAACTTCTTTATGCTTATGAGTAGCTTCATAGGTTGATACAACAAATAAATACACTTGTCTATTCCCCCAAGAGATTTTAAAGTTAAAATCAGTTCTTCCAGCATTTTTATTTTTAATTTTATGTGCTAGAGGATGTCTAACTGAAAAATTTTCTTGTATATTAACTTCTGAAGGCAGTTGTTTAGAAAGATAGCTTCCGACAACTAGATCCAATACAGATAGCTTTTTCATTAAAGTAATTCTTCTATCCTTTTGTATAGTATCAATAGATAGTTTTATATATTCCCACCCTTTTATATATTTACACATTGTATTACATAAAAGAGATATTTCGCTTTTTGAGAGAGAATTTACGTTGCCTGAAGCAAATTTAGACAATGGACTAATTCCACCTATATAAGGAATATTTAATTCACTACTTAATTTTTTAAAACCATATTTTTTACCTTTGGTATGGTCTCTTTGAATTATTACAAAATAATCTAACGGCCAGCATCTTAAGCGTCCATCTTGATCATTTAACAAGACTTCCCTTAATGAGTCTTCATCCTTAGCGAATGTCAGTAGTTTAATCCTTTTAGAAACCAATTCATCATTAGTAATATCTCTATAATGTTCATAGAGAGATGATGCAGAATTATGCGTATTTTGTAAAGCATTGTCAATAATATACAACTGGTCTATACACCACTTTCTTCCCATTTTTAATAGCTGTTTTAAATTCTCATTTAATTCAACATCTTTGGTTAAACTTGTTTTGATATTTAGTAAATCCAATTTTTTTAGTAAACCTAATTCGCGAAGTGAATTAGGTTTACACCCTCCATCTTCATAAACATCGAATACATTGTTGATATTGCGGACTCCAATATTTAGCAAAGCAATTAATGCAGGCTTGAAGAATGTTTCGCGTATTTCACAAACATGGAAATTTTTTGATAAAATACCAGCATTTGAAGAGATTGATAGAATTTGAAGTAGTTCTGGATTTTTACTATGTGAATTGATTATTTTTTGAATAATATTAGACAAATCAAGTATTGCCAACCTAAATTTTTCGTCTTCCAATTCTAAAGATTTTGACGCAAAAGATATTGCTGATTTTCCACTCCCAAAACTTAGTATTTTCTCATCTTCAGATACATAAGATTTCAAGGTTTTGATGCAGTTAGAATTATCTTCATAAATAGAAGCAAAGGCACACATTTCATTAATTAGATCTACCAAATTATCATCTGAAGCCAAATTTTTTTCAAACAATATATGTAAAAAAATAGCTTCTGAGTACTCTTCAAAAACTTCATATATGTCTTCATGAATACGCCAAAACTTCATTTTTGCGGCTTCATGAGATCCCCAATATGTGACTCCAACGACTAGGATTAATTTTCGTTCTTTAAAAAGAGCAAAGTCCTGTTCTGAAATTAATCCTTTTAACTTTGGATGCCACTCAACAGTGTGATTTGTAATTTTTTCTAATGCAAGATTAACAAATGATTCATAAATTAATCCTTTGATTTCTGTACTTTTTGAATTCATTTTTATCTTAATTCCATTTACATACTAATCTAACTAATCTTCCAAAACCAACCGATCAAAATCGGGAATCTTGACAGGCAAAGGCACATCCTTATAAGAAGCCGAAACCAACGCTTGACCCTTACTCATCACCTGCAACTCCCTCTCAAACCCCGACAAATCCGCCGAAGCATTCCTAATTGCCTCCCTGCGTTCCTGTTCATTACCCAAAGCCATCGTCAACTCCGTATTAATTTGCGTCAAAACCCCAGCATCAATTTCCGAAACCTGCTGCGAAACTACCGTCAAACCAATCCCAAACTTCCGACCCTGTCGCGAAATATCGCGAAACACCGAGCCGAACTTCATCCGTTGCGGATTCAACACACTCGGAGCCTCCTCCACCACCACATTCACATAGGGCAAGCGATCGCTAGTCCTGAGAACCCCATTCTCCAAATAAGGCAAACGCCCATCCTCCAACCTCAACACCAACTCATCCGCCAGCGATCGCAAACCCACCTGATCCTGCTCATCATCATTACTCAGCGATCGACGAATGGCGATCGGTAAATCCTCTGGATCGGTCACACTGCGAAGCGATCGGCGCAACCCAAACAAAGTCCTTGCCACCACCGTCGTTAGCAAAAACTGCTCCAACTCACCCATCAAAGTCGTATCCACCACCAACACCCGACCCTGCTCCAACGCACAGATAATCTCAGGCAACAAAGACTCATACCCATAACCACCATCAGGATCGAACGGCAAAAATAACCTCGTCTGACCTCGCCGCAAAAAGCTCAAACGTCTCTGCACTGCGGCGATCGTTCCCGCCAAAAACTCAACATTCCCCTCAAAGTCATTCTCTGCTCCCTGCGTATCACCCATCAGCGATCGGCTAATCCACTGCTCACCCCAACGCGCAAACTGATACTGAGCAAAAGCCACCTGCTGCTCACTAAAATCCGTAATCCCAATCAAATCATCAGGCAACACATCCGCACGAGACAAAAATACCTGTCGCGCCAACGGCTCATTCCCCACTTCCCTCGCACTCAGATAATAAAAAGGCTTAACCAGTTCCGCCTGCTCAGCCGAGCTATAGCCCGTCACAATCCCATGAATTCCATCTGCACCACCCGTCGCCCGATGCCAATAGCGGAACTCATCATGGGGATCGATCGCCAAAATACTCCCCTTCGTCTGTCCATTAGATTGCTGAAGCCTGTTGTAGTCCAAAACCGACTTCAACAAAACCATCATCAAATTACTCTTCCCTGCTCCCGTGCGCCCAAACACCCCAATATGGTGCGACAACGCATAGGCAGGCAAATACACTGGCACATTCTCCAAGGCTTGCTCTCCCGCCAACAGATGCCCCATAAATAGCCCTTCTCTTCCCAACTGACTCGCCAACAGTTCCCGCAAAACTGCCGCACTCTCTCGCGTCACCTGATAAACTTGCGTCAAATGCTCAGGCAACCGTCGCGGACGGAAAAAAGTCCAACCATCCTCCGCCACCTCCGCATAGCCCAACACAATCCCCTTCAATTCCAGCAACAACTCTTCCTGAAAGTCTTGACTAAAATACGAGTCAGGCATCGTCAAGCGGTTCCGCGCAATATCCGCCATCTCCAAGGAACGGTTAAGAATATTCGCATACTGCGTCGTCCGAAAAATATAAAAGCGATCGCGATGTCCGCGACGGCTCGGCAACAAAAACAAATCCCCCACCGCAACATCCGTATTGTGAGCAATCACCGTGAGCTGATAGGTATCACTTTCCGCCAACACCCCAAACTCTCGCCCCAACTGCACCAGCAACTGATCGAAACTAGACTGCGACTGATTATCTGTAATATCGTTTGCGTACATTCTCTACTCCTACCGATGTCCTGTCGCTAAAGAAGGGTCACGAAATAGCGACGGACTCATTCCCGCCGAAACTGCCTCAGCAATCAACTGCTTCCGCATCGCTACTCGTTCCGACTGCATTAACGATGCGCGATCGTGAGCCGCCTTAATCGGATAGGGATAGCCATAAACCCTCTGGTCATGGCAAGCATAGTCCAAGTCCTCAAAAATCTTCCGTTCCCTCGCGATCGTCTCCTCATCCGTCCCACCCTTCACAAACCTCTCCCAATAATTCACATCCATATCTAGCCGCAATACTGATGTCGAGCGATGAAATCTCACCAAATACGAAACTGCTCCTGCGGGTGGCAACCGTCTGCCCTCACATAGCGATAACGTCCATCCCTCACGACCAACTTCAGGAATCCGCAAATACCAATGTTCCGCCACTTGATTCCCCTCCAAACTTCGGAGATCGCGCGCCAACTCCTCCAAAGAGTCCATCGCTGGCAAACCGTGAGACTTCGACAACGCAAAAAATCCCTTGCCCTGTCGCAACGCTTCAACACAACACAAGCGCTTCACATGCTCGTAAAACAAAGAGCTAGTCGAAGACAACAAAGGCAACGAAAAAGTCGTGTCCATCAACAAATAGTCAGGACAAGTCTCAGACTGGATCAGCCGCAGTGCTGCCCCCAGTTCAGCAGTTGATCGCAACTGAATCGCCAAATTCCCCGTATCACTAGCATGAGGACGCACCAGATTATTCAGTAACGTTTGCACACTCGATGTCTTGCGAATCTCCTTCGCCTTCAGCAGTCGATAGTCCGAAGCATCCACCACATCCACCAAAGACATCCCCGCAAGCCTCTCATGAAAGCGATCGAGTACCTCTGGAGCTTCTTCACTACTTTCAGGCAACCATGCCGACTCAAAGACAATCTCTGGCGCAGGACCTTGCTCCCATAGACCAGTAATCCGATTTGACTCATACACCGTTGCCTGTGCTAATGCCAGATACACAAACGAGTCAGCATAACTCAACAAAGGGAAATCGCCACTGCCATCCACCCCACCAACGCTCAAGCGATCGCGTAACGTCGTATGCCCAAACAAACAAATCTGCGATCGGGCGCGATCGATTTCGTCGTCTAGCAGGCGCGATCGCACTTGCCATCCCTGCATCTCCCTAGCAATATCCCGAAACTGACTGCGTACCTTATCCCGTAAATTAAGATCAAATCGCACTACTAATCCCTATTGACCTACTTTCTTAGTAAGTTTAGTCTGAGTTATATTTAACCTTAGCTGAAGTTCATCAATTAAGATTGCATAGTTTACCTTTGTCGGTATAACTAAGAAGAACCTATCAAGTTATACAGCGAATATAACAGAGATTTTCGGGTTTTAGTGTGACAAAAAAGCAATGTTTACGAATTAGCAGCCAATTACGGGAAAAGTCAGTCTAAAATCTAAAACTAAGACTGAGCAAGTTGTAAGTTATCAATTCCTGCTGAGGAGAGTCCTCAGATCTAAGCAGCAACCTCAAGCTGCTTCGTTTCCTTGAGTTTCATTTCAAATACTTAAACATTATCCTCATCAAGCATAAAGCCATTATGCATATCCTTCGTCTATGCTCAAACAAAAGAACAACTCAGCCAACTGAGCGATCATTTAAAAATATTCTGATTCATCACTAATAGATTGGAGTAAGAACTGCCCTAAAGCCTTGTTCAAGGCTTTATTATCCTGCGGACAACGCGCATCCATTAGACATCTTGGACAGCCATATTGACAGTCACAAGCCTCAACTAATTGAGCAGCCCGAACAGCAAACGATTCAAAGCGATCAAATAATTCCTCACAAGTGCCATTACCGCCATCGGTCGTATCAAAAAAATATGCAATTGTCTTTAACGTGTTGACGCGATTTTTCTCGGTTTCACAATAGCTATTCAAATCTTGGCGATCGCTCAGTACTAATAAAGGGACGGCAATCCCAATCTGATGACAAATTGAATGCAAGGCTAGATCGGCAGGCTCAGTTTGAAATAGCGGTGTAAGTTCTGAAGGAATCTCAGTGCCAAATTGATTCTCTATCTGTTGTTTGAGTTTATTGGCATATTCTTGTAATGGCTCCGCTAACTCTAAATTCATCTCAATCCTCAATACTGGGGCTTGATACTGAGTCGTATAGGCTACATCAAATAGATTTTCTTCTTCGACTTCTGTAATTTCAGCTAATCTAGTTGGTTTGCTACAGGCAGTACAAATATCAGACTGCATTGGTTGATGGTAACGTGAACAACGGAGATAGCTACAGGTAATTGTTCTCACTTTGCTGATCAAGTTATAGCCTGTCACATGATTCGTAATTTCAGCCCAGCTAAGGGTCAAGCGTAATTTACTATCCTTTAGATTTAAAGAAACTAATCTTGGCTCACGCAGATGCTCCATTGGCTTAATAGTCATGTCTTGTGTAGCCTGTGTGCGGAGTTTCGGCTCTGAGTCAAGAAGCATTAAGCTGGCTTGTTTGGATTCTAGATCTAGCGATCGCGATCGGTAATATTGCAAATTTCCATCGTTACTCTGCATAGCGTATATCGCATTAGGAAATACTTCACGATAAGCCTGTAGTAGCGATAGTTCTTCCAGCTCTTGATTGGTATTGCCGTCTACCAACATAACTGAATCTTGAGTTGCTCCCCTCAGATTAACTGAGTTATGAGGGCGGTCATGGGTAAAGAGATCACCTGATTTCTCGTTGATTTGTAATGCTTTTTGCTTGAGCAATTCATCAGCGATATTGCCAGCGTTGTCACCGAAACGTTGTTTGACTTCACTGGCTGGAATCATGCTTTCACTTGCCGCACAACGGAGATGCTTACTGAGAATTGAGTGATAGTTGGGATTGCAAAGAGCGCGTTCAACTTCTCCATCAAGAAGCATCTGAGGATTGCTGCCGTAGTAATAATCAAGCGGATCTCCCAAGGATGGTAGAAACACAACTAGCCCATGCTGATGCCTTCCTGCTCTGCCAATCCGTTGATAAAAACTCATCAATGATCCTGGATAGCCTTTGATTAAGCAACAATCTAATTCGGGTAGGTCAATTCCTGCTTCTAACGCAGATGTGGCAAATATTACCCGTACTTTATTTTGTTTGACTGATTCGATAATCTGATGGCGGCGATCGCTGCGTAGTGAACCATAAAAAAGAGCCAGCGATGCTTTTAGATCTCCTCGCTTCTGTCGTTCTAATTCTGCATTCATCAGCGCTAGCAACGACTTTGCCCCTGCGCGAGTATTACAAAAAACAATGCCGCTTAGTCCTCTTTCCAGCCATTCTAAAATCAATCGACTAGCTTCTGTGTTAGTTCGAGCCGTGGGCTTTAAGCACAGAATTGTCCGCCCTGCCGCTCTTGCGCCACTGCGATTGATATATACAAGCCGATCGCTTCTTTCCGTGATTCGCTCTGTTAATTCAATCGGGTTACCAATCGTCGCTGTGGCTAGAACATACTGAATGCGATCGCTATTACCTTCAAGTCGATCAACTGCTAATCGCAATCGGCGTATTAGATTAGCAAAATGTCCGCCAAAGCTACCACGATATGTATGGGCTTCATCAATCACGACATAACGTAATCTGGTTAAGAAATCTCGCCATGTCTGCCATTCGTGACGGTAGCGAATGCGATTAAGTTGATGGTGGAGTAAATCGGGACTAATACATAAGATCTGTGGTGCTTGAGGCGTAAACAGCTTTAGCCGTTCTGCCTTTGGCATGTCTCCTGTCATCATACCCGTATGTAATCCCATAGGCTTGGCGATCGCTTCAAGTTTTGACAGTTGATCGATTGCTAGTGCCTTTAGAGGAAAAATTAGTAGTGCAGTCGCCTGTGGATCTTGAATGCAAGTTTCTAGGATTGCTGGTAAAAAAGACAGGGTTTTCCCACTTGCTGTTGGTGTTGCAAGTAGCACATCTTTACCGTTTCTCATCGCTTCTAGCGACTGTATTTGATGTGACCACAGGTGAGTATATCCTTGTTCCCTCAATGCTTCTTGCAAAATGATAGGCAGATCCACAGGTAATCTATGAGCCTCTCCTTCTGTACTTTCCGTTACGCGAATTGCCGCAAGAGACGCTTGAAAGTTGAGTGCAATTTCTCTAAATTCTGGCTGCGGAATCGTGGCGATGTCTTCTTCACTTACATCATAGATTTCCTGTTCACGGATAATTTCTGATGTTATTTGCTGACTGTTAGCTGGCAATATTTCTTGACGATTGATTGCTTCTTGCCAGTTTGTGATGATTACAGGTACTGAATAATTTGGAAACTTAGCTATGAGGCGATCGCCTAAAATAGCTGTGATGTTACCAATCCCTTGGGCATGGCTAGGAGCATATATTGCCTGACCTTCGACTAACCACGCAGACTTTTGTCCCGATGGTTTCATTACTGAACGGGCGATCGCTGCGTAGTCAATAGGACGATCAGATGGGTTGGGCATATATTTTCCTGTAGCATTTTTAGGTGGGGCCTGCTACTTTAGCAGGTTTGGCTTTTTTAGGATTTTTCTCAAGCACTTGGATGTTTGGCTCAAGCTATACAAATCATCGCCAGCTTTTATTTTTAATCTCGTACCGTCAGAAGCAAAGGGAAATTCAGTTTCACCTTAAAGTAAAATCACCCATTCATCAAGTTCTTGGTCATACCATCGTCAAGATCTAGTAGTTTGTCCTGTAGAAATAATGTGCTCAATCTAGATGTTTTTACCAGAAATAATATACTCAAACTTTTCTGACTGATATAGTTCTTGATAATGCTTGTATATATTCGACGTGGCTTTTGGATTTTAGGGTTAAAAAACTGATTTAGCCATACCAAGATTGTTTACATAAAAGACTTTGGAGATTTTCAGTGGCAACTTATATTTCTGGTTACAACGTTGTAACCAGAAATATAAGTCAGAATAACTCACTCAAAAAGTTACAAGTTCCAAAAAATGTTGTATTGTAAAACAGCTTTGTCAAAACTGCCCAAAAGCTATGACTAAAATTATTGCATTATTTAATCAAGCTGGCGGAGTTGGTAAGTCTACAGTTACCCAAAACTTGGGCTATCACCTTGCTTTAAGAGATCATCGAGTCCTATTAGTAGACATGGACCCGCAAGCTTCATTAACAATTTTCATGGGGATTGATATTACAAATTTACAGAACACAATTTACGATGCACTTATCGCAGAGGAACCAGAAAATGAGAATGACCGAGTTGCCATATCGAT
Source organism: Pseudanabaena sp. UWO310 (assembly GCF_006861605.1). Classification (NCBI taxonomy): domain Bacteria; kingdom Bacillati; phylum Cyanobacteriota; class Cyanophyceae; order Pseudanabaenales; family Pseudanabaenaceae; genus Pseudanabaena; species Pseudanabaena sp. UWO310. The sequence continues at coordinate 62,589 of NZ_SELU01000019.1, forward strand.
CTACCCAGAACAGTTACACAAAATGAGTTTGGCTCCCTCATCAGTTGCTTTGGCAAATGCCGAGATTCGCCTAGCAACAGCCATACAGCGTGAATTTCGGCTCAAAGAAATTTTAGAACCTATTCTTGATGCCTATGACTTTATTCTGATTGATTGTCCACCTAGCCTAGGGCTGTTAAGTATCAATTGTTTAGTAGCAGCAACTCATATGTTAGTGCCAATCGAAACTCAGTACAAAGCTTTGATGGGGACTGATATGTTATTAGGAACATTCCGAACAATTCGCCGTAAGCTGAATAAAAGCTTAGCGATCGCAGGTTTTTTACCCACGAGATATTGGTCTAGCAACTCCATGGATCGTCATACCCTTGAATCTATTAATTCACAATTATCCCAGATCGGCACGGTATTCTCTCCATTACCTCGTGCTACTGCTGTATCTGAAGCATCTCAATATGGCAAGCCTTTTCTGGAATACATTAAGAAGAAAAGCGAAAATCACTTGGCAGTTTTAGCAGTTTTTGATGAACTATCGTTAGCAATGGAGGCACTGTAATGCAGAAAAATTTAAATTCTGATAGAACAAAGTTAAAAAATTTAGCTCCACTACTGCTAGATGAAGATGAAGATTTTAGGCTAAATCGAGAGATTGAAATCACCAAAATTGATCTACCAACTAAACAGCCCCGCCGCTATTTTGATCCTGAAAAAATGCAGGAATTAGTTGCTTCGATCAAGCAGCATGGTGTTTTAGAACCAATTTTATTAAGGTCAATAAAATCAGATCGGTACTCTGATCATTATGAGCTAGTCGCTGGAGAACGACGCTTTAGAGCTTGTAAAGAAATTGGACTTTCACAAATTCCTGCTATTGTCAAAGAGTTATCAGACGAAGAAGCCAGTTTAATTCGATTGGTTGAAAACTTACATCGAGAGAACCTTAATCCTGTCGAAGAAACCGAGGCTATTTTACAAATTTTGGCTCTGAAGTTAGGAATTTCTCAAGAACAAGCGATCGCCACTTTGTATCGGATGCGTCATGAAGTTCGTGGTGAGGTTGAAAAGAATACTGTAAGCGATTCAGAAGCTGAAATTATCAAAGCAACCTTTGAAGGGTTTGGCTTAATCAAGTGGGAAACTTTTATATCCCATCGGCTACCTTTACTCAATTTACCGATGGAAGTGCTAGAAGCTATACGTCAAGGTCAAATCGAATACACCAAAGCAACAGCGATCGCTACAGTTAAAGATGCTAATCTGCGACAATCATTATTAAATGAAACTATTAACAAGAGCCTATCACTAGTACAGATCAAGGAGAAAATCCGCGATATCAAAGCAGATCAAGCTAGTGAAAGACCAGTCACATTAAAGTCTAGGTTTACGAGTTCTATCCAGAAGCTAAAAAAATTACCAGTTTGGGATGACAAGAAAAAACAAAAGTCCTTAGAAAAACTTATAGCTCAGATTGAAGCTTTAATCGCGCAGGAAGAGCCATCATAAGCTAATAAATCCAAGGAATTAACTTTTTTACAGAAGTACGATAGTTGGCATAGGCGGGAAATTTTTCTGTAAGCCAAACTTCTTCTTTTGTCACTTTAGCATCAAAGAAAATGAATAGAGCGATCGCACCTATAAAATGTACCCAACTTATTTGCCAACTCGCATAAGTAAAGGCAAGTAAAATAACACCACTATATAAAGGATGACGCACCAAACTATAGATACCTGTTTGCACTAACTGAGCATCATCCCTAGGATGTGGTAATGGAGTCAGATTTTGACCGAGATCGAAAAGTGATCGTCCTAGCAAGATCATTAACCAATGGGAGAATTAATTGCCTTATTCTGGGCGCACAATCGTCCTGATGGGCCACCATTCGGCGCAACACTGGAGGAAATCCAAGATTTATTCTCAGCTAGTTTTGACACATCCAACATTTCATCAGTCAGCAATTCAATCACATCACGTCATGGAGAAGAATATCTGGCTAGATTTAGAGTTTTAAGATAAGTTCGACTATGGTCAGCTAGAACGCCAAAACCGCCAGATTTGAAAACAACTTATGACGAGCCTCAGCAGAAAGTCTCGCCAGAACATGGCTATGTAAATAGAGTGGAATATGTTCGGCAAAGAACTCAAAAATACCAACCAAAGTATCTTTTATCGGCAGATTCTCAGTTAAAAACAACCCAGTTACACCAGCCCAAAGATCAACCAATTCCAAATCAGAAGGCTCAGTAAAAGAATGCAGCTTTTCGTTAAAACTATGGATCAATTGGTTATATAGGTTATCTAATAACAATTTGATCCAATCAAAATGGTACAGCAACACTCCACGCTTAATTCCGAAATAGTCACATAACTGACGTTCCGACGCATTGAGCAAATCAAACCCACCATCGGTAACAGTATTAATCACCTGAGCCACCTTAAATTGTAAAAGCTCCAAATTAGACATCGCATCAGGAGTGATATCACCAGACTTGATGAGCGTATGGGGGATATCACCCAGATCAAAATCTGATAAGAAATAAATCTTGTCACCCTGATTAAAGCGATCGCCTGCTTTCCTACCAAAACACTGCGTTACCGTCGCCAAAATATGTCGATCAACAAACGCTGCAAAAGCAGGATCTTTATCCACAGGATGTAACCCCGTCATCGCCACATAATCCGCACGAAGCATGGCAATATTGGCGCAAGGAGTCCCGACAATTACAAAGGTTTTGGCATCTTTAAAATCATTAGACCCACGAGAATCGCGGAACCAGAAACCATCTTGACTCTTGGCAAACTTTTTAAAATCAATCACCCTAGTAGTGGGATCGAGTTCAGTAAGATGAGTAATAATCGCTTGAACTTTAGCTGTTTTTTCCTCACGACGCTGCAAACCCAAACGCCCCAGATTATGCACCTGAAAAATCTGAGGCATCATCAACTCACCCGATTGCTTAATCATACGAACAGAAGTATTAAGCCGCATTTCCAGATCAGTCACATCAATCGTCGCATCCAGATAAAGGTTAGCCGCCGACCTGTGAGCAATATTCCGTAAGCGCTCATCCGCGAGAGACACCGTTAACCGCTCATATTGAATATGCAAATCTCCATGAGCGATCGCCCCAGATAAAATATCCAAAAACTCAACCAACCACTGCTTCAAAACCTCATGGTTTATCTTCTTCTCAATTTCATAACTATTAAGAGTAGTCGTCTGCTTCAGCAAAGCATTAAGCTTAGCCAACTCGCGCTTATCCCTACCCTTAACATTTTCAAACTCAGAATCGGCAACCGCATCAACCGTATCCAGAATTGAAAGATCGGGTTTTAGCAAATCCGCCAGCAAAGTCGTATCAATAATTTCAGGAATAGCCGACTTAATCCCATAAAAATCCAGACCGTGATAGGACTTATCTCCTAGTAACCCATGCAACTTATTGAGGACATCAATGATTTTCAGCTTATGGTCAAGACTAGAACGAGAAATCACAGCGATCGCCCGATCCACATCCTCACGACCAACCGAAATCTGACGCATCGTCGTCAAACTTTCTGACACCTCCTCCCATACCAGCAAAGTTTTCGAGTAATCAAACTCATTAGGACTAGGCAAACTAGCAGGATGAGAACGCAGGATTTTAGAATTAAAAGCGATCGCTCGTTTATGCTTAAAGCCAAACCCATCACCCGAACTACCACGGCAAGCATTGAGCAAAGGGCAAGTCTCACAAATGACCTTAGTATCAGAAATTGCCTTATCGCGCAAAGCAGCGATCGCCCCCGTCCGCGAGCAGTTCGCCTGAGTGTCTAAAGCCTCTCCCGATTTAGCACGACGTAACTTACCTGATTTATTAGTCAAGCCATTGTGACGAGCAGGCAAAATCGCCCAATCCTGCAAAGTGGAAGTCGTGACATTCCGCGAATCATTAGATATATAGATGATCCTTTCAACACCATCAAACATTTCAGGACGCAAGCGTCCCACATCATAGCTTTTGCCCGTACCTGTTGCTGAAGCATCGAGGACATGTTTGTGAGTTAATAATGAATCCCGCCAAGTTTCTAGCCTTTTCCCTGACTCATATTCAAATTGGGGTAAGGAGTGAAGGGGCGATCGCTTAACCTTATTAGCAAAACTCTTAGCCTTATCTTTCGGAAAAATCTTATCTTTTAACCATTGAAACGGTGAAAACTTTGGCTTAGGCAGGTAATTAGCAATTTGGAAAAACTGCTCGACCGTCAAAAGCTGAATTGTTGCATCACTAGATAACTCATCAATATCATTGGCAGTTTTAGCAACCTGACCCCACCAGAGAACATCCACCGTAAAATCTAGTTCAGCCAGAAAATCAAGATTTTTCTCATGGCGACGCATAACAGATTGGTTAGAAATGTCACCCGCATCGATCGCATATTCCAAACGAGTTAACTCAGGTTTAGCCCCAATTGCATCAAGGTAACTTTGTAAAGTTTTTTTACTAGCCACAAACTGACCACCCGAAACACCGATCGCTATACAGCCACGCAGCTTAGAAGCAAGATAAGGCTTAACGCCAGTACCTTCAACCAAGACCACACGCTGACGATCGACCTGAATATCACCATGAAAAGCAAGGGGTAGCTCCCCATTTTGTTGCTGTGCCGAGATACCAAAAGGTTTATGCCAACGATAGCGCCCAGAACTAGCATCACGTAAACGGATTTGAAACCCGAGGATTTGACCTAAAGGATTCTTAATGGGCAGAATATAGCCAGAATTAGTTGATTTGGCTCCCAGATTCTTGATTTCAGCATCGGACAAGCCACGACTAACTAAATCGGCTTTATCTAAACTGTCTAGATCCAGTTTTTGTAAATAACTTTGATAAAGGCGATCGCGATGGGCATTATCAGGCAACTTAGCCAAACCATCCCGCTTTGCCTTTTGTTGAGCTAGCCGCAGTTTTAAATTGCGATCGCGACGCTCTTGACGCACTGACTCAGATTCGGGACGTTTTCTAACATATTTACCCGCAAAGTAACTGCCATTGGTTTCGCCCAGATATTTCCAATCCGCTAGACCGACATCGCTGGGATGGGTCATGCACAGCACAAAATCTTGGTTATCGGAGGCAATTCGACATTTACCTTTGATGTCATCGCAGATTGGGCAAGGATTATGCGATTTAGTTGGTGAAAACTTTCTGGAAGAATACTGGTTATTTAAGGAAGTCATTATTTTTGACCTCCGATGAGCTTGATCGGAGAGATCGTTAAGTAGATCTCCTTCAACAAGTGTTGAAAATTTAAAAACATCTAGATTGTCCTGATTGTAGGGTTTGTGGCGACTTCAATCAGAAAACAGACAGACTTTTTGAATTCAGTTCAATAATTAATTATTGGTTCTTGCAAAAAATTAAAAAATTTGCAGCAAAAACTATTGCTAAACCTATATCTTGCGTTAAGATATAAGGAAGCACTGAACAAAATTGCGTTTCCAAAGCAACATCTGTCCATTTTCGGATATTAAATTTAAAAACCTTCGGGTCATCAAAGAGCTAGTGGTTCCAAGCACTGGCTTTTTTGGTGTTGAAGGGGGAAAACTAGATAAGCAATCTCCTGTAGATAAAAACGGTGATCAAATCATACAGCGATTGCTCTAGATCTGATCTATAAAAGATCAAAAAAAGATCAAAATTTTATTGAATTTATCCTGCATTGGATCGCCTCGTTTTCATACTGTCATCTATGACACAATTTTTAAGCAATAGCATGGCTAACTCTTGGAAGCCAGCAAACTCAGAAGCCTGAGCAACATATTTTGGTAAATGCATCATCTTGTCTTGATAATGGCGAACATTTGCCACTCCGACCGAGATGGGAAATTTTGTGGAATCGAACATCGCTTCATCGTTGGGACTATCGCCAACGGTAAGCACTTGCTGTGAATTGATTTCAGGAAAATGATTGCTTAAAACTGACAGCAAACCTGTTGCTTTATCTTGATGGACTGGTTTGATATGACATTGGACATTGCTGTACGTGAAACTCCAACCCATTTGCTGACATTGGGAAGAGATGGCTTGAAGATCGTCAGTCGATAAATCATTGACATCAAAAGTCCAATCAGTAATACGGAACTGATTATCCACAGAAGGATGAAGATGAGGAAATAGCTGCTTAATGTGATGGAAAGTATTTTCTAGCAAAATGCGATGTCTAGATAAATTAGGAATCGAAGAGAGCAAACCTTGTTGGCTATTGGGCTGTAAAAACAAACCACCATTTTCCGCGATCGCTCCAGCCACAGGTAAATAATTCACCAAAGCACTGACCCAACCCGCCGAGCGACCAGTTACTAATAGGACTTTAATTCCTGCCGATTGTAAATCGAGAAGAGTCGAGATGAAATCAGAAGAGAATTTCCCATCGAGGGTAAGAGTACCATCAACATCGGAAGCAATTAAACGGATGTCGGACAAATCAGCTTGATTGAGATTGAGCAGGGTCATACAGAAGAAATGAAACTACAACCAGAATACAGCCAACGGGAGACTATTGGAAAATCTAGCGATTAGCTGGTGAAGTTGAAACTACCATAATGGAGTATTGACAATTCCAGAATTTGTACGAACAATATTCTCAAATACCAATCTAGAGAAATTGATAGAATATACTCTCTAGATTGTCAATTTCCCCAACCCGTTGTATTCAATCCTAAGCACCTAAAGAGGAACCCATGAGAAACAATATTCAGTCCAAGATTGATGCGGGCTATACCTACGACGAACTACTGAGCGAAGGACTAGCCAGCTTTGATGACATCGCCCGCTATGAATCGCAGTATTCCCTGTATGACGAAGATGCAGAACCAAAGCCCAAAAAGGCAAAAGTAAAACCGAAAACCCGAACAATTAAGCCCAAAAAAGAAGCAGAAATTGACCTTGAATTCTAGCGAGAAATGACAAGATGGAATTTAGACAGATTGACCTGAAGACAGGGCAAGAGTTACCCTTGCCCGTGAAAACCGTCGAGCATAGCTACCTCGAACTGAAGATCGGGAAAGATATTGAGCCGAGTAAACTGGCTGTCGGTAAGATGTATGACGGTATCACCGAAAGAGACATCGAGCGCCTGCAAGAGCAAGACCTATACCTAATTCTTGCCAATGGAAGAACCGCTTACTTTGGCGATCGCGCCATCGCTGAAACAGTAAGCAAAGAAATCTTCACCAATCATAGCGATGCCGTCGCCTATGGCAGTTTGCCCGTCTCCGAAGCCAAAGCATCTATATTTAAAGAGCGATCGCGAATCCTGATCGTCGATGATGAAACCCTGAATAAAGACCTAGCCACAGGAACCTACTAAGCGGATTGGGGAAAGCAACCCATTACCCTGAGCAATGGCATGACTATCAGTGACAAAGCAATGGGACTTATTGCCAGCAAACTCGGAGACTGCTATAGCCTGATTTCCCCCGACCTAGCCACCCAATTGCAAGCCGAACCGAATCGTCCATTTCAATATCGCGCCGCCGTACCTGAGTGGCAGGGCGTGATTAAAGGCACTTGTCGAGCAAGCTTGCTCTGCCAAGCCCTAGAAGTCGATGGCATTATCGCCAAATCGAGCATCAAAGGCGACAACAAAACCACCACCACAGGAATCCATGAAGTCAGTCTATTCTGGTCAAGGAAAGAGGACGCTAAATTCACCGAACAGAAACTAGGTACTCAAGCTCTTGTCTTCTTCCCAGAAGGAGTCCAAGCGGACGTACTCCCCAAGCTGAAAATCAAAGCCGAACGCCTCGCTGAAGCCCAATCCGATCCGCGCAAGGTAGCGCAACTGTATATAGAACGCCATGAAAAGCGTCTACAGCAGAGACAAGAAGAACTAGGCGATCGCGCTAACATTACCCAAGTCATCGAGCCAGAACTCGCACTGGAACTGGGATTGAGCCAACAAGAAAACACAACAGCCAATGAAATTGACCGAGAGCCATTAAACTCACCTAACGAAGAATACCAAGATTGGCTGTATGACATCCTCAAAACCGACCTCATCGAAGGCGGTCATTGTCAGATCTTAGAAATGGAAGATATCGCCAAACGCCTGCGAGAATTCCTACAGAGCGAATGGCAAGAAGTCGCCACAGGAGGCGTTTACGTCCCCAGTGGCATCGCTCAACCCCACAATCAACTCCAAGAAGGCGAAGTCAGTTTTACAGGGCTACCCAATGGAGCCGAAGTTGCCATCTATCGCAGTCCCGTCGCCAATGCCGCCAACTTTGACGTATTTACGAACAACCTCACAGTTCTGCGGGAATTAGATCCCGAAGCCTATCGGCAGAGAGGAGTCTGCTACCTCAATCCCCACGATGCGAAACGACTGGTAATCGACTTTGATGGCGATCGTGTAGGGATTATTCCCAGCCAATTATCCCCCGAACAGCAAGCGAGTTCCCAGAAAATTATCGAGCAATATCCCACCCTAATCCAAGAGATTATTGACAAGAATCTGCCAGAGAACAAACCAATTCAAGTCGAAAAAGAAAAGAAGATCCCCCGTGATACTGCTAATGGATTTGCTACCCTAGCCTTTATAATTAGCTATTGGACTTAACTCAATAATTCTATAAAACAATTACTAATTAATCCAAAGTTCTTCTATAAATAGCGAACTGCAAACTTGATTTTATCTTCTCCAATTCATCCAATGGTGCTTCTATCCTAAGATTATCTATAATAGAAATATCTGTACGATTACCCATTAGTTGTAGACATTTAGCTGCAATTTGTATTCCTTTCACTGTGGGATTAGCCAAGATGAATTTCCTAATAACCATAGGTTTGAGTTCATGTTTCATTTCATAACGCTCTAGCCATATTGTTAATTCATTTATTCCATCATCACTAGATAAAAATCTTTCTAAGTATTCAAGTAACTCGTTCTCAGTATGATGACAAAGACGTGAGGGGTGTAAGCTTTTACGAAATTCGTTGGTTAGTTTTAGGGTAAGGCATTTACTAAAATCAACAAGTCCAAATTTTTTACAGGCTTTTGCAAGATATACAATATCAGATTCGTCACATCGGTCAATATAAGGTAACAAGTTTTGTATTAGTCTTTTTAGTTGATCTTTGCTTAAATATTCCTGCTCATTGTCATAAAAAAGATGAAAATTATGACTACAGTTCCTAAAGATTAGGATATTGTCGGGGCATTTTTCAATATTAGATTTAGCTAAACTCAAACATTTAGGTGTACCAACATAGATAGCCGTTTGAATAAATCTAGAATTATAACCAAGGTATCCCCAATACTCTTCGAGCAGATTCTCTGCATCAGGTTTGGGAATTATGGTTAGTAGGTTGCCGATGATGTCTATTTCATAAGAACTTTTATCTGAGAAATCACTAGGTATTTTCTTACCTAAAGATTGAAGATGACATTTTACAGCAGCTATAATCTCATCACACCAAATATTGTGAACCACATTTAACCAGTTAAAATTTTCTGATATAAGCGGAAGAATGTTGGGTAAAACACTTACATCACCTAGTGCTGCACGTTTCCATAACACCTGATCATAGAAAGAAAATTCAGGTAAAATATCTTGTAGAGTATGTAGCTCATTTTGATCTATCCCTTGATTCCAAAGATAAAATGCAACTTCCCTTAAAAATATATCATTTTGTGATTTTCCCCAAATTTTTTTTAGACATTCCAAAGATGGTTTTGATACTTTTTGATTTCTACAAAATTGAATATTCCAGATATCCATTATCTGAGAAATCGCTATTTGTAATCTTTGTGGATGATCTTTTAGTGAAGGATCGGAGACTCTACGAACCATAAATTCAAGCGCGTTAGGCGAATCTATGCTAACTTCGCTGAATATGTACCAAATGGGATAATGTAATGATTTATATTTATTAATATGATCAATTAAATAATGAATGACACTGTATTGATTACTATGCTTTATTGCCGATAAAAGACAAAAAAGAGAGTTCATATTTTGAGAATCTTTCCGCTTAATTGCAGCAGATACTTGCTCGCCCCAAAAAATTAGTAATTCGTCGAAAAGTTGCCATGATTGATTTATATCACAGCAAATCGTAGCCCAGATTGTTTCAGGCAAAGTTTCCTTTTTATCTCTAGAAATTCTCCAACATGATTGAACTTCATTATGTAGATCAGGAAAACCTAGAAAACCTGCGAGAGCTAAGGCAGATCTCCGTTCTTTATCATTTGTAGAATCACACACCAATAGTTCTTTTAATTCTTGATGTACTTTATTTTTATGGTATTGTTTGATTTGTGCTATTGCTTGGTCACGATTATAATCTTTAACGCGAACAACTGAGTTATCATCCATGAAGCGCATGATATATTGAGCACCACTTAAAGTACAACCATTACGGAAACGCGAAAGTAGAACACATAATGAAGTTGGAAGCTTTTCTGTGATTTCTAAAATAACAGGAGAGTCTATCGTTGTCAGATTCCATTCTATTGTGGCAATCACAGATTTTGGAACTAAATCAGTGATTACTTCTCTCTCTATCCAATTTTTTAATATGGTAATAATTTTCTGCTGATAGTCATCAGTGGGTGTGTTGAAATAACGGATTGATTCTACTAATGCTAACGAAAGCCGATCGCATAATTCTTGTAAAAACTCCTCGCTCTGCGGATACTGAATAATTGCCTGTCCGATAATCTCTGCATAATAGGGTTCCCAGAAAATATCGAGATGTTCAGAAGCGTTTTCTTTGAGAAGTTTCCCCATACTTTCTACGAGTAGAAATTCTCGAATGCGATCGTGCCGAAAAACTAACTTCTTTCCTTCAAGTCTACATAATTTTTCATTATTTATCAATGTTCTTAATGCTTGTAGTTCTTCAGAAGAGTTATCTAGCCAATCTTTTATGTCAGACCATGTTGGATTAAACCTACGCTGTAGTAGCATTTGAGTGGTTAAGCATAACAGGGCTGAACGATATTCAATAGGAAGTAAACCACCAACCATATTCTCAATAACTTCGCTAATGAAAGAATCAATAGCATTCTCAGCAACCTGACTCAATTTACCATATTCAATCTTGGGTAACAAATCATCAAAAAGACCTATAAGAATTGGATCGTTGCCGAGCTTTTCCGCCAATGTATTGACCTCTGCATTGGTCAATTCAATACGATTGCGTAATAAAGCATCTTTAACTGCTTCTAATCCCTCCTCAGCACTCATAGTTCCAACAAACACACTAGTTATCCAAGTGGTTTTATCTACATCTAGATTAATCTTTCTGACAATATCCGACCAAACTGGACAAATTAGTAGCTGATTTGATGACGTAGTTTTGGTATTAGAATCTTTGCTAGGGAAAGGTTTTGACCAGTTAATAAGTTTTTGTAACAGATTTGCAGGACTATTGGTTTGATTGACATCATCAGCGATTAGCAATAACCTTTTTCCATCCTTCAATAATTTCAAAGCTGCATTTCCTGCATCTGACATCAAACTTGGATATAAATCATGCAATGCCTCATCTAAAGCATTTTCGAGTAAATCACTACTTCCTAAAACATTTTCAGATAGCCACAAACTATACTCTCCCGTTTCTAGGTGCTTTTTCCCAACTTGATAAGCTGCTGCACTCTTTCCAGAACCAGAATTTCCAATCAGAAGACTTATTGAGCAATTTTGATTTTCTACTGCTTTCTCAACTTGTTGATCGATATGTCGAGAAACCCAGCGATCGGGACTTGTCAAAAACTGCTTTTGATATTTCTCTAAACTCTTGTAACAAAGATCGCGAAGCAGGTCTTCCGAAAGCATCTCAGCCTCTATCCCCAGATACTCTTTGCGTAACCATTGCCCATCAGTTTCTGTATCTAAAAATCTAGCAATACGTGACCTATCCCAAAAATCGACTGACACTCCTAATTCTTTAGCTTTCTTCTCTACTTCTAAACAGAAATTTGGTTGTAATCCTTGATTAGTGGTCAAAACAACAGTGAATTTTGCATCGGGAAATTCAGCTTTGTATGTGCTAGAAAGTTGTCCAGCCTTTAGCAGATCACCGTCATCACTTTCTGAAAGCTTCGTTTTTCTACCTCTTTGTGAAGGAGTAACTGTTCTATGATCAAATAGCCATTTCTTTTCTAGTTTGTCTTCTATGGTGTGTTCTACCAGAATAAAGTGAGGGGGATTAATTTCAGGAACTCGGCAAAATCCATCAACAGGAGATTTTCTCGGTTGTCCTTGAGCATTTAAGCCAGAGTGTAGTATAGCTCGGTAATCTTTTTCTGCTTTGCACAAGACTGCTGTTGCAAGAAGTTCAAACTTACTTGGATCTTTTAGTTTTTCTAACGCCTCTGACGTACTCAATTGTTAACGCCTTTACTTAAAGTCTATATTTCTCAATTTTAGCTATTTTATTGAATTTATGTGTGATTATTGTAGATCTTTATACGTTTATCCCTCCTAAATGTCAGTTACAAGAGGACATCCTGCTCGAATTCTACTAACTATTCATCAAACTAAGTGATATTTACAAAAGATCGCCAAAGCCGAAAGCATCGCTAAAACCAGCAAATCCGCCAGCAAGCGCAGCACCGCCGCCAAAAGCATTGCACCTTGTGCCAGTACAAGGAACCCTAGCGGAAGTAGCTCTGAGATCCACAGAAAACCAAATCGGACTGATTACCTATTACCTAGCCACGGCATGGGCAACAGGACAGCATCAGTACATCGCAGGCTTAGCCCAAGAAGTCCAAGTCGCCGTAGATCGGCTCAAATCCGACCTCAGCCACGACCAAACCTTTCTCGATGAAGTGGGCAAAAGCTTACCCAAACTGGATTGGCTAATCGATCGCAAACAGCAAGGAGTCTATGGCAGCTACTACGACTCAAAACAGAGATGCAAACAGCCCGCCAGACCAATGAAAGCAAGTGGCGAATACAACGACCCAATCTCATTCCTAATTCAATCTGTGAACGACATCTGGCAACCCGTCGATTTGCACGAGCGCACCCTGCTCGAATTCCGCGAACTGTTTATCAAACCGAACGAAACCCTCTACCAAAGAGCGATCGCCCGACGCGATGAATATACCAGCAAGATCCGAGAAGCCATGAAACTATCAAGCGAGCGAGAATCCCGCAAGAAAATCCTGAGAGCAGCAGTGCAATGGGCAAAGAGCTTAGGCGAGAAACTACGCAACAAAAGCGAGAAAAATGTCCAAATCTGCGCCGCCGCTATGTGGCAAGCCAGTCACAACGGCGATCATGGAACCGCCAGCGTAGTGTTCAACATGTTCCTACCAGAGATCTGCGATCGCCTCCATGACAACCAACTGATGCGACTACAAATTGTAGGAGCGCAGTATGGAGAACTCGCATCAACCAAATGGACGGGAAATGGAGAACATGCCTGTATTCCCATCCTTGTATCTCAACGTCAAGAAGATGGCAGATATTAGATAGAAGTCATCCGTAAAAGTAGGAAAAAGCCATACCTACTGGGACTCGTCGCCAAAGACTCCGCCAAAGTATTGGTGGGAGAATACACAGCTTCTCTGACTACGCAGCAAAAGATCATATTGTGCGAACTGGTCGCTGCTTAGAAATCAAGGGGATAAATCTGCTTTATCCCCTTGATTATCTATCTTCTAGAAAAAAGAATTTCCCAATCCCAAACTTTGATAAACTAAGCGGATATGAAAACGGATACGCTCTTTTATCAACTATTCAATACCTTTCACACTCTACTGTTTGAGCTAATCGAACGCCCGATTGCTGAAGCAGAAGGCTATGAATTTAGCTCAGTAGAAGTGAAAGAAAAAGCCTTTCGGTTTGATGGCATATTTAGCCCAAAAGCCGAAGATAAACCGATATATTTACTTGAAGTCCAGTTTCAGCAAAAGGAAGACTTTTACTGGGAATACCTATCCGAGATATATCTGTACCTAAACCAATACCGTCCCGCACAGGAATGGCAAGCGATCGCCATCTTTGCGAGGCGTAGTTACGAACCAGAGCCAAGAAGCCACGTACGGGAAATGCTCGACTGCCAGAGAATCAGGCGAGTTTATCTAGAAGACCTCCTAGATCGGGAGACAGACTCTTTTGCGATCGGTATTATTCAGCTAATCTTGTCTAGTGAAAGTCAAGCCGTAACTATGGCTAGACGATTGGGCGAGAAAATCGAGCAGGAAAACGATCCCGAAATCCAAGAGCAGGTATTAGAATTAATAGAGACAGTGTTGGTGTATAAATTCCCGAAACTGAGTCGGCAGGAGATTGAGACAATGTTTACATACAGCGATTTAAAGCAGACCCGTGTATATCAAGAGGCAAGAGAAGAAGGAGAGCTACGAGGCGAGAAGCGCGGACTGGTAAAGGGACAAGCTACGATGCTATTGCGGCTGCTCAATCGCAAATTTGGACAGATTAGCCCAAGTTTGCGGGGCAAGGTCAACAAACTATCGGCAAAGCAGTTAGAAAATTTAGCCGAAGCATTATTTGACCTAGAGACGATCGCTGACCTCAACAACTGGCTAAAAACCAAAGGCAAAGGCAACTAGAGGATTTTGAACCAATACATAAAAAAAGACATGATAACTAAAGTCATGTCTTTTTTTATGGCTAGCGCTTGTTCGCAAGAACAAAAACTAGCCACAAAAACTAAAAATGTACCAACCCATATTTGAAATTACGCCAGAAATTGAGCAGCATTTTGATAGCCCCCTGCGAGTAAAAGCAGAAGTAACCGTCGAAGCGATCGCCCTATCGAAATCGATAACCAAGGCAACAGCAGAGCAACAGGTAGAACTCGCCAAAGCATCGGGATGGGGAACCCTCACCGATATCTGGGTGAAAGCTAACCATCAAGGCAACACATGGCAGCATCGATGCTATGAAAAACTGAGCCAACTATTGACCCAAACCGAAATCCAATCCGCTAAATCCGCAACGGCAACCGCTTACCAAACTAGTTTTGAAGTAATCCGCGCCATGTGGGATCTTCTCAGCGATATCGGCTTTACAGGTGGAGCGATCGTCGAACCAGCTTGCAACACCCTAGCGTTTATGGGATGCCAGCCCGTGTTGATGCGAGAGCGATCTCAATGGGTAGGTATAGAACTAGACCCGATCTTTGCCCAAATTGCGAGACTGCTATACCCCGAAGCGCTGATTTACGCTCAAGGATTTGAGACAGTGAGCCTAAGTGACAACAGTTTTGACCTAGCGATCGGTAATGTTCCCTTTGGCAATTACAAACTCTACGATCCGCGCTATGCCCACCTGAACCTGAGCATCCACAATTACTTTCTAGCCAAATGTGCTGACCTCGTGCGAGAAAATGGATTGATCGCCTTGATTACCAGTTGTTTCACCCTTGATGCAGCTAATAACAGCTTTCGGAAATATCTAGCGAGTAAGTTAGAGCTAGTGACCGCTATTAGATTGCCAGATATAGCTTTTAAGAGATTTGCCAACACGGAAGTAGTTGCCGATATTCTTATTTTTCGTAAACTCACAGAATCTGAACGGATAGCAACCTTACTTTTCCCGTTAAGTATGAATTTGGGCAAGAAGCCAGCCTTGGCAAAGTTCACGTAAATTAGACCAACCACGCCAGAGAACTTGAATACCAATGGGAGATTTGCGACGATGCTCAAGATACCC
>NZ_SELU01000128.1:0-709 GCF_006861605.1 Pseudanabaena sp. UWO310
CTAGTTCTTGGGCAATTTGTCGATTCGAGAAATTTAATCCCATCAAGTATAGGCACAATATCCACATCCGTAGTGGTTGATGGTGTCCTGCAAATATTGTGTCGGTTAGATCGTCAAAGTTGGTGTTGCAAGTTTTACACTGGTATCGTTGGCGAGCAGGTTGTGTTTCATCTTTGCCGCGCTTGATCACCGCTAAGTTTTGACATTTTGGACGGCATACTCCTCTTGTCCATCGCATCTGACTCACTGTTTCGTAGCATTTTTCATCATCGATTAGATGGGTTAAGTTCACACTCAGCATAGTGATCGCTGCTTTTGGATTCCGCTACAATATTATCAATTTCTGCCTTTCTTTACCTACCCGAAACACCTATTGAGCCTTTTTGATTATCTGGAAACAACTAAATTGGTTTCGCTAGGATTGAACAGTTGACGCTTAGAATCATGTAAAAACTCAATGCTAATGAGTTTTTTTGATTTTCATGTTTTTTCCTGCCAATAGCGTTTGACACCGTTTGTAATGTTTGTCATTTTGGAGAAACTACTGAGTTTGATGTAGCCTGTTGCTTGTAGCAAAGGAATTCTGTGAAGTCTTTAACTTGTAGAATCGATTCTTCTGGAAGTATTTCTAGTAATGCTAAAAGTTGTTGCTTTACTTTCTGTTTATCGCTTTGTTGAGGAGCATTTATTGGATTTATTTGGTGAGGAT
>NZ_SELU01000002.1:0-140982 GCF_006861605.1 Pseudanabaena sp. UWO310
CCGCAACTCTCTATTGGGTTTGATTTTTGTCCTAACATTACTGAATATAGCTATTAAAAACTAATTTGGTAAATCAAATAAAAAAGAGCGCATCGCGCTCTTTTTTGTGTAAACTTAAACTCCGTTTTGCTTAAACCAAGCTTTCAATCGATTCCAGCCATCTTGGGCTTCTTTTTGCCGATAAGAGGGACGATAATCGGCATGGAAAGCATGGGGAGCATCGGGATAAACAACTATCTCCGCATTGGTATTGCAGCCTTTTAGTTGTTCGCGCATTTGCTCGACGGTGTCTAAGGGAATGCCCGTATCCTTGCCACCGTAAAGCCCTAAAACTGGCACTTGTAAAACTTTGGCGATGTCAATAGGGTGTTTTGGAGTTAGTGCTGAAGCTTCGCCCACCAATTTGCCATACCAAGCTACTCCAGCTTTTACTTGAGGATTATGGGCGGCGTAGAGCCATGTAATGCGCCCACCCCAACAAAAACCCGTAATTCCTAGCCGATCGCTATTGCCCTTTGCCGAGCTTGCGGCCCATGCTACCGTCGCATCGAGATCGGACATTACCTGTGCGTCAGGGACTTTGCTAACCACTTTGCGAATTTCCGCGATATCAGAAAGCTTAGAGACATCTCCTTGACGGTAAAACATTTCTGGGGCGATCGCTACATA
This sequence comes from Pseudanabaena sp. UWO310, assembly GCF_006861605.1. NCBI lineage: Bacteria > Bacillati > Cyanobacteriota > Cyanophyceae > Pseudanabaenales > Pseudanabaenaceae > Pseudanabaena > Pseudanabaena sp. UWO310. The sequence continues at coordinate 670 of NZ_SELU01000002.1, forward strand.
GCCTAATTTGGCAAGGCGACAGCAGACATCTTGGATATAGGCATGAACGCCAAAAATTTCCTGAATCACTAGAATTACGGGAAAATTTTCGCCAGAGTCAGGCATCGCTCTGAAGGCAGGAATTGTCCCATCGGCTACGGGAATTTTGACTTCGCCAGCGATGAGTCCTTTGGGATCGGTGGTAATTGTTTTCGCGGAAATGGGTTGTACGGCGATCGCAAAACCTGCCGTCAAGCTACTAACCGCAATGAATTTCCGTCTGGTCAGTTTTGCCATGCAAGTTATTCCTCAAAACATCTCAAAATACTCAAAATATATAGGGCAGTAAGCAAGCTTGACTGCCCTATATATTTTGCATCAACCAAAAAGATAATGTTTGTCTTTGCCAGAACCCATGTAAGTACTTCAGCATAATTAAAACCCTAAAACCTGCGGCGATCGCCGCAGGTTCTAGGGTTTTATATTTAATTAAGCCGACTTATACCAATTCACGAAAGTGTGACAACACTTTTGTGAATTAAACACCAAACCCAGTAAGGTTTTGAGATTCCCAAAATGGCAACGCCATTTTGGGAATTGGTATTACTTAGGGACTTGCGAGAAAATAAGATGCCAATCCAGATTTACCAGAATCGGTGGCGCGGCGGAGCCGTGCCACCGATTCTGGTTTTATATTTTGTACTTCATTAAATTGCAAGTCCCTTAATTGGTTTTAGCCAATTTTGACAGGAGTTTTGACGGCTTGAATCTCGTAGATGGCTTTTTCTAGCAAAGAAACCCCTGTCATTTCTTCTGGCTGTTCGATTTGGAGGATTTCTAAAATCGTTGGGGCAATATCCGCTAGACGACCGCCTGTCGGTTTGAGCTTGACATCAGCTCCATGCCCGTAGATCTTGAGAACTTCACCTTCGACTAAAATAAAGGGCACGGGATTGCTGGAATGGGCTGTCCAAGGATTGCCATGTTCGTCCCACATATACTCAGCATTACCGTGATCGGCAGTAATTAAAGCAGTACCGCCCGCATTGCCGATGCTGGATAATAATTTGCCCAAACATCGATCGACATGTTCGAGAGCCTTGACGGTAGCTTCAAAATTACCCGTATGTCCGACCATGTCGGGGTTGGCATAGTTAATGACGATCAGCGAGTAAATTCGTTTGGCGATCGCCTCTGAGGCAATGCGCGTCACTTCGGCAGCGGACATCTCTGGTTGCTGATCGTAAGTTGACACCCTTGGGCTATTTACCAAAATGCGATCGTCGCCTTCGCTGGCTTCCTCCATCCCACCATCAAAGAAGTAGGTGACATGGGCATACTTCTCAGTTTCGGCGAGACGTAGCTGTTTCATGCCATGCTTTGCGACCACTGGTCCCAACAAATTAGTTAGGTTTTGGGGGAGAAAGGCGACAGGCACAGGCAGGGCACTATCATACTGGGTAAAGGTGGCATAGGCGAGATGTTCGATCCGCTTGCGCTCAAACCCCGTAAAGTTTTCCGCAACTAGGGCTTGGCTGATCTCGCGGGATCGGTCAGGACGAAAATTAAAGCAAATGACACCATCACCCGAGGCGATCGCGCCATGGGCGATCCGCGTCGGAGGCAAAAATTCGTCGGTAATTTTTTCTTTGTAAGCGGCTTCCAGAAAATCTGTCGGCGAAGTTAGCTCGGTGGTGATGCGATCGTCGGTCATGACCTCATAGGCTTTTTGGACGCGATCCCAACGTTTGTCACGATCCATCGCAAAGTAACGACCGATAATGGTAACAATGCGACCAACACCAATCTTATTGATATGAGCCTGTAAAAGCTTAATAAAGTTGATCCCAGAATGCGACAGGGTGTCGCGACCATCAGTGATTACATGTATACAGACATCTTCAATTTGCTGAGCCTTGGCTAAATCTAGCAGTCCCAATAGGTGATCGATATGGGAATGCACGCCACCATCAGAGCACAGCCCTAAAAGGTGTAATTTACTTTTGTTGGCTTTGACTTTCTCACAAACTGTAACCAGTACAGGATTTGACAGCAGGGAGCCATCATCTACAGCATCGGAAATTCTAACTAATTCTTGGGGGACAACCCGACCAGCCCCAATATTCAAATGACCAACTTCTGAGTTGCCCATTTGACCTTTTGGTAGACCGACATCTTTGCCAGAGGCTTGGAGGAGAGTTTTGGGGTAAGTACTCCACAGACTATCCATAACGGGAGTATTTGCTGCGGCGATCGCATTGCCCTCGGTTTCTTCCCTATATCCCCAGCCGTCTAAAATTATCAGAACCAGTGGAGAAACAGACCCCGTTTGCATAAAAGACAGTTCCTTATTGAGTACACGATCACTCCTAAGTTGGTAATCATACCACTGGAGTAAATCTACGGATTATCTTAACAATACTTGGCAATTAGCGAGATCGCAATATATCATAAAAAACTTTTAATAATGCCCAAAATTGCATAGTTTTGCTACAGCCTAACTCAAGAACAATTTAAATTGCCCCTGAGTTAGCCATTCGTTTTACTAGCTGCTCGCTTTCTTGATCCCATAAAGTAATGGGTGGAGCGATCTCTTACTTTATTCTTACTTTATATAGCTGCCGTCAACTGTATCAAGGACATAATACCAATTCACTGAAGTGAGCCAACACTTCAGTGAATTAAAAAACAAGCCCAGTAAGGTTTTGAGATTCCAAAAATGGCGTTGCCATTTTTGGAATCTCAAAACCCCAAAAGAGAATTGCCGCGCGGAGCGCGGCAATTCTCTTTTGGGGTTTAATTTTGTCCTAACAAGACTGGCGGCAGCAATATCATGATCTCTACTAAATATAAAATCCTGAAAATTTGTAGCGTGCGCTACAAATTTTAGCTCTGGTTTTTAATTGTGTCCAGTTACTAAACGAAGGTATGAACGATTGTATGATGGATAGTCTGTAGTGCTTTGTCTTGACTTAAGCCAGTTAACTTAAGCAAGTTAGCAAAATATTGCAATAAATTCTTTCATCGGTTTAAAAATTTCCCTAACGAATGGCGTTAATAGTTCAGAAATATGGTGGCTCCTCCGTAGCCGATGCCGATCGCATTAAAGCAGTACGCGATCGCATTAAGCGGACAGTTGATGCTGGCAATCAAGTCGTGGTTGTAGTTTCCGCAATGGGTAAAACCACGGATGGTTTAGTAGCTCTTGCCGAGTCTGTAGCCCTAACCGATAACCCTACCCTCGAAGAAATCGCAGCGAAAGAGCGCGAGATGGATCTACTCTTAGCTACGGGTGAACAGGTAACGATCGCTACGCTCAGTATGGCTTTGCAAGCAGTGGGGCAACCTGCGATCGCCATGAATGGTTCGCAGGTGAGGGTAGTTACCGAACCAAACCATACTCGTGCCAGAATTTTATACGTTGAATCGGATCGGATTAGATCTGCCCTTGCTCTGGGTAAAGTCGTAGTCATCGCAGGTTTTCAAGGTGTGGCGATCGATCCAGTTACAGGTTTACCTAGCAGCGAGATCACGACTTTAGGGCGCGGTGGCTCCGATACTTCCGCAGTAGCCATCGCGGCGGCGATTGAAGCCGATATTTGTGAAATTTATACCGATGTGCCTGGAATTTTGACCACCGATCCGCGCATTGTCCCCAAGGCGCAAATGCTCTCGGAAATTACCTGCGATGAAATGCTAGAGCTAGCTAGCCTAGGGGCAAAGGTATTGCATCCGCGATCGGTGGAAATTGCCCGTAATTTTGGCGTAAAAATGTGCGTGCGATCGAGCTGGTTAGATGATGCGGGTACGGTCATCACTTCGCCAAGGATTGGCACTGGGAATCTCCAGTCCCTTGAGGTGAATCGTTTTGTGGAAACGGTCTCGATTGACTACGATCAGGTTAAAATCGCCCTTCTCCAAATCCCCGATCGCCCAGGCATCGCCTCACAATTATTTAAATCTCTTGCCGAGCAGGGCATAAATGTTGATTTGATCATTCAAGCCGTACAAGAGCAAGAAGGTGTAAACGATATTGCCTTTACAATTCCCCAAAATCAATTGCAGTTAGCGGAAGTCGTCACGCGAGGCTTGGAAATTGGCGCAAGCCTTGTAACGGTTGATTCCGCCATTGCCAAAATTAGCATTATCGGTGTTGGCATGATCGGGCGACCTGGAGTTGCGGCCCAGATGTTTACCGCGCTTGCGGATGTGGGTGTAAATATTCAAATGATCTCTACTTCGGAGATCAAAATAAGTTGTGTGATCGCCGCCGCCGATGGCGAAAAAGCGATCGCGGCCATTCAAGCTGCTTTCGATGTGCCCGTGCGATCGCATCAAGCCTGTGAAATTATTTCTGACAATAATCTTGATATTTCTCCCGTAAGAGGGGTGGCTCTAGATCGCAATCGAGCCAGAATTGCCGTACAGCAAGTACCCGATCGACCTGGCATGGCGGCGAAAATTCTTGAGCAGTTGGTGGAACAAAATATTAGTCTGGACATGATCGTGCAGTCTCAATCCGATCGCGATGTTAACGAAATTGCCTTTACCGTTGCGATCGCCGATCTGGCTAAAGCTGAAACTGCCCTAAAGCAATTCGCGCCAGTGCTAGGCTATGGTGAAGTTACCTGTGATGGCGACATTAGCAAGGTTAGTATTGTGGGTGCAAATATGATCCATCAGTCAGGAATTGCGGCGCGAATGTTTAGCGCCCTTGCTGATTCAGACATTAATATTGAGATGATTGCTACTTCTGAGATTAAAGTTAGCTGTGTGGTGCGCGATCGCCATGCCGAAAAAGCACTCAAGGTGATTCATCAAGAATTTAATCTGTCGGGAGATCTTGCTATCGAAGTCCCCAGCATACTGAAAAAGTAGTAAGTAGGTTGCTAATCGCCACACTTACTAAATCCGCTTTAAGATAAACACATATCCCGCGAGCATTTCTATGTCATCTGATAATTCTAGCGATCGCACTAATAATTCTCCAGTCACGCCTCCGACCGATCCCAAACAAGCTCCCATTGCACCCAAGGAAAACTCAGTTAAGAACTTCTTGACGGATAATTTGCCCACGGTGACAGTTGCTATTCTGTTGGCGGTCGGTGTGAGAATATTTGTTGCGGAACCACGCTTCATTCCCTCTAGCTCTATGGAGCCAACCCTATTAATCGACGATCGCCTAATTATCGATAAGCTCTCTTTCCGCTGGCGTAAACCTGAACGTGGCGAAATAGTCGTCTTCAATCCGCCCAACAATCCAGTTGTCCCCGATGCCTCTAAGGTCTATATCAAACGGGTGATTGGTTTGCCTGGCGATCGCCTTAGCATTCACGATGGCAAGGTATTTGTCAATGATGTACCTCTAAATGAGCCTTACATTGCTTCACCACCTAGCTACACTTTGCCAACCCAAGATGATGCTCTCTGTCCTAACTGTTTTCGTCCTGACAATGTCCAAAATGGGAGGGATAATTACCCCTATTTCACCGTACCTAATGGTAAATATTGGGTGATGGGCGATAATCGCAATAATAGTTTGGATTCCCATGCTTGGGGATTTATGCCCGAAGAGAATCTGGTCGGACGAGCCATGTTCCGTTACTGGCCCTTTGACAAACGGGCTGGCAATTTAAATGTGCCTAAATACTAGAGCAGATCTCCCCCAGTCTCTTTCAGATCATATTTTTAGAATGTTTTTAAATGAGCCTACAGCAATTATCGATCAAACGAACCACAAGGAAATTTTTGAAAGCGTTGCAAAGCAACGCTTTCAAAAATTTCCTTGGTTTGGGTTTGACCGCAAAGCGTTGTAAGCAGTTAAGCATAATTAAAAACCAAAACCAGAGAGCGTACCGCCCGCTTAGCGGGCGGTACGCTCTTCTAGGTTTTAAGTTTACTTATGCCTAGCTACTTAAGCTCATTTGAAAATAAAAAACAATCTTCATAATCTCAATCATGTCCACAGAAATTAAGCTAGATCCGCAAGCTCCTGTTCAACCTTGGTGGCAACGTCATGGTGAAACCATTCGTATTTTTGCTGTTGCCCTTGCGATCGCTATTTTCTTGCGTACTTTTATCGTTGAACCCCGCTTCATTCCCTCTGGCTCAATGGAACCAACTTTACAGGTGGGCGATCGCATTTTAGTCGATAAGATTTCGCAGCAATGGCAACAACCGAAATACGGTGATATTTTAATTTTTTATCCACCTGCTTCTCCTGCGATCGGTGATACGAGCAAGGCTTACATCAAGCGCTTGATTGGTATGGAAGGCGATCGCATTGCCGTCAAAAATGGCAAGGTCTATCGTAATGGGGAAGCCCTTGATGAGTCCTATATTGCGGAAGCTCCGAAATACGCCATGCGTGAAGTGGTCGTTCCTAAAGGTTATTACTGGATGATGGGCGACAATCGCAACCACAGCAATGATTCTCACATTTGGGGATTTTTGCCCAAAGAGAATATTATCGGCAAAGCGACCATTAGATTCTTTCCTTTTGGCGATCGGTTAGGCGTAATACAAAATTAAGAAATGGCGTAACCATTTCTTAACTGGAAACCCCTTACTCAAATCCCACAGGAAAAAGCCTTGCTTAGCAAGGCTTTTTCCTGTGGGATTTGAGGATTTTTCAGTTTAACCCGAATTGACGTTTTATACCAATTCCCAAAAGCGCGGCTACACTTTTGGGAATTGAAAACCAAACCCAGTAGGGGTTTTTAAGTCACAAAATGGCTACGCCATTTTGTGACTTGGTATTATTACATTTCCCCATACCTTCAACAAGGGAATGGGTGTGAGATACGAGTTTCCCAAACAAAATAGACTGCCTAAAATCAGCAATCTATTTCGATTTATGCAGTTTTTATAGGACGGAGAGGGGGAGATTCGAACTCCCGTTAGGTGTGACCCTAAATCTGATTTCGAGTCAGACGCATTCAACCACTCTGCCACCTCTCCAAATATATTTTGCAGTTTCTTTGGCTAGCAAAGCATTAGCAATAATATCATAGTAAGTAATTTTGAAGCAAGCAAAATAAAAACAGCGCCAAATAATACCCAGATAAGAAATGGCGTAGCCATTTCTTATCTGGGTATTATTTATCGGAAACCTTTGCCCTGTGAAGATTCCGTCCAAATCATTAGCTCACCATCGGCATTCGCTGCCACTAATTTTTTGCCCTGTGGCTGCCATTGCAAAGCGGTAATTTTGCCCATCGGGGTATCTAAAGCCTGTACCCAATCCTTGGCATTTTTCCAAATCGTAATTCTGCCATTTTCATCGGCGGAAGCAAGGGTTTCGGATTTTGGTTTAAAGGCGACTGAACCGACAATGCTGTTATGTCCTTTGAGCAATTCTCCTTCCCAGCCAATATTTGGGTCGGCATGATTTGACCACACCACCACATCGGAGCCACTTGAGGAGGATAGTAGGGGCGATTTTTTGCTTTCTGACCAATCAAAGGAGCGAATCTTGCCTGGGAAACCCTGCATTCGCCAAGGTGAAGGATCGAACTTATGTCCGAGCCAATGCATGACGATGACCAAGTTATCAAGGGTGCTCGCAACTAAGTATTCCCCTGTTTTGCTCCATGCTATTTGAGACACTGCGGTGGGCATCTCAAATAGGACAGGGTCTTCATACCAGTCTTGGGCATTCCAAGTCATAACTCCGCCATCACCGCCAACCGTAAAATAGGAGGCGATGGGATGCCAAGCGATCGCTAATATGGTTGAGTTTTCAAAATTGAGCGTCGTGATGATATCTAGAGTCTCCGCGCTCCAGATCTGCACATATTTACCAAAGCTAAAGGCGAATTCGTTACGAGTAGGATGCCAAGCCAAATGCTCGATCCATTTATTGCCTAGTTCGAGGGTGGCGGCGATCGCAGGGATCTCGCCTGCCAATGACCATACCCTTACCTTTCCATCTTGTCCTCCCGCCGCTAGCCAGCGACTATCTGCCGAAAAGCCCAAACAGTCTAAGGATATTTCCGTTGGTGGTTGCAATTCTCTTTGTTTTTGGGCAATCTGGCTGCCTGCAATCTCATCATCAAAGAGGGCTAGTTCGCCCGCAGCAGTGGCAACTGCAAGGTATTTACTATTTGCTGACCATGCGATCGCGGTGACATATTCACTGAGAGTAATTTGCGATTGAGGTTTGTTATTGAGGATGAGATTTGTCTTGGGCTTGGGCATATGGATTATTTGGTTCGATATTTAGTTCGATATTTAGTTCGATATTCGGTTTGATATTTGGCTCGAGCTAATGGATTTTAACTCAGGGCAAAGCGCTATCTATCGCCGCGTGCTAGCATAATTTTACGGGTATTTTCGTTCATGCTAACCCAGTCTCGCTTTAGACCAAACTAATTTCAGACATTCAGCTCAGAAGCTCAGAAAAAATGACCAACTTGTTTCCCATCCTCGCCGCATCCGATCCCCTAGTCGCAGGCTTTATCGGTCAAGAAATCGAGAGACAGCGCAATAATATTGAATTAATTGCTAGTGAAAATTTTACTTCCCTTGCAGTCATGGCTGCGCAGGGGTCGGTGTTGACCAATAAATATGCTGAAGGGCTTCCCTCCAAGCGCTATTACGGCGGTTGTGAATTTGTGGATGAGATCGAATCGATCGCGATCGAACGCATCAAAGAATTATTTGGTGCAGCCCATGCCAACGTCCAGCCTCACTCTGGCGCACAGGCTAACTTTGCGGTATTTCTCACGCTGCTCAAACCCGGAGATACCTTTTTGGGTATGGACTTGTCCCACGGCGGACATTTGACCCACGGCTCTCCTGTGAATGTATCGGGATTGTGGTTCAACAAAGTCCATTACGGTTTGAATAAGGAAACCGAGCAGCTTGATTTCGATCTGATTCGCGATCTCGCCCTACAGCACAAACCAAAATTAATCATTTGCGGCTACTCTGCCTATCCTAGAATTATTGATTTTGCAAAATTTAGGGCGATCGCTGATGAAGTTGGTGCGTATCTGATGGCTGACATTGCCCATATTGCAGGACTAGTTGCATCTGGACATCACCCTAATCCCATTCCCTACTGCGATGTGGTCACTACCACTACTCACAAAACGCTCCGTGGTCCTCGCGGTGGTTTGATCATGACTCGCGATGCGGCTCTTGGCAAGAAATTTGATAAGTCGGTTTTCCCGGGTTCTCAAGGTGGTCCCCTCGAACATGTAATCGCTGCGAAAGCTGTTGCTTTTGGTGAAGCGCTGCGTCCTGAGTTCAAGGCTTATTCGGGACAGGTAATTGCTAACTCCCAAGCCCTCGCGGCGCAATTGCAAGAACGCGGTCTGAAATTGGTTTCTAATGGTACTGATAACCACTTGTTATTGGTTGACCTCCGTTCTATTGGGATGACTGGTAAGGTGGCGGATCTTTTGGTGAGCGGTATTAATATCACTGCCAACAAGAATACGGTTCCCTTTGATCCTGAATCTCCTTTCGTAACTAGTGGTTTGCGTCTCGGTTCCCCTGCGATGACTTCTCGCGGATTGAAAGAAGATGATTTCCGCGAAATCGCTAATATCATTGCCGATCGCCTTCTCAGTCCTGATAGCGATACTGTCCAAGCCGATTGCATCGCTAGAGTTCAAGCTCTATGCGATCGCTTCCCTCTCTATCCCGAATTGGAATATCCAACAATCAGTTCTAAAGAACCTGCCCTAGCAGTCTAATGTCAAAGAGAGAGGGTCGCAAAGCGACCCTCTCTCTTTGGCTACTCCCTTCCCAGTAAAGAATTAGACGTTGCGGCGCTTTGCGCCGCCAATCATCTTTAGGGTTTTGAAAGCTCAAAATTCGAGGCAATATTTTATTAGCCTTATTAGCCGATCGCGATGACTACCTTCTCTAGAATGAAACACTAATTTTTTAGCAAAAGCTTGCCTAGCAAGCCTTTGCCAAAATAAAGTAGTATGGATATATTATGGCGCGATCGCAATTTCAAACCCTCCAAGAATATCTCCGTCCTTACTGGAGTGACTTAGCTATTGGCACTGTTGCCCTTCTACTGGCAAACATGCTTGGCACATATATCCCTTGGTTGATCAAGATATCCGTTGACGACCTTGGCAAAAATCAATCGATTGATTTTCATCATTTACTGCAATATGTTTGGCTGATCATCGGCTTATCTTCACTCATGTGGGTGATTCGGATGGCATCCCGCGTCTGGATTTTTGGGATTGGGCGGAAAATAGAATATAGTCTCAAACAGGAAATTTTCGAGCATCTACTCAAGCTGCCCCCCAGTTATTTTGCCAACAACTCCGCAGGGGAAACGATCAGCATCGTGACTAGCGATGTCGAGAATATCCGTCGCTTGATGGGCTTTGCCCTGCTCAGCATCATCAATTCGGTCTTTGTTTATGGGCTAACGCTACCTGCAATGATCGCGATTGACCCCTTGTTAACCTTGCTATCAATCTCGGTATATCCGATCATGCTAGCGATCGTCCAGAGATTTAGCGGTCAATTGCGTGACGAACAACTTCAGGTTCAGGAGGAATTATCACAGGTAAGCACGCTTTTGCAAGAAGACCTCAACGGCATGGCTCTGATCAAGACCTATGCCCAAGAGCAAAGCGAACGCGATGCTTTTGGTAAACTTAATGACCGCCTCCTAGATGCCAATCTCAAAATGGCTCGTAGCCGCAATATTTTATTTCCGCTATTGGGTGGTATTGCCAGTATTAGTTTTTTAGTACTAATTTGGTTTGGTGGCGAAAAGTTAGCCAATCCAGCCAATACAACCTTTAAAATTGGTGATTTACTGACCCTAATTATCTATGTCGAGCGATTGATTTTCCCAACGGCAATTTTGGGATTTGTGATGGTCACCTATCAAAGGGGAATTGTCAGTATCAATCGGATTCAGGGAATTCTGGAAATACCCCCAGCCATTACCGATGCCCCCGATGCGATCGCCTTAAGCAAATCAAAGGTCACAGGCAAAATTGAAGCGCGAGATCTCACTTTTACCTACAAAGGTTGTCTTCAACCTGCCCTCAATCATGTTAGTTTCACGATTTATCCGAGCGAAACCGTTGCCATCTTAGGAACGGTTGGTTCGGGAAAATCTACGCTTGCCAGTGCCTTGATGCGCCTAGTGGAAACGCCTGCCGATCGCATTTTTATCGATGGGCTCGACATTACTAAAATGAGAATTGAAGATCTACGGTCAATTATCTCCTTTGTTCCTCAGGATAGCTTCCTCTTTAGTGCCACGATGCGTGACAATATTCGTTATGGCAAGCCCCAAGCTTTTGATCATGAAGTAGAAGACTTCGCCAATAAAGCCCGCATCGAGCAAGAAATTCTCAAATTTCCCAAACAATATGACACCCTTGTTGGCGAACGGGGCATTACCCTATCAGGTGGGCAGCGACAGCGTACGGCTTTAGCGAGAGCTTTACTCGTCGATACACCGATTTTAGTCTTGGATGATGCGCTTTCTAGTGTGGACAATCAAACTGCCACAAGCATTTTGGGAAATCTACCCCAAAATAAAACGGTGTTATTTATCACCCACAACCTATCAGCAGCTTCAACCTGCGATCGGATTATTCTTATGGATGCAGGCAAAATCGCACAAGTAGGAACCCATAATGAATTACTGGCTGAGTCCCATCTTTATCAAAAGCTTTGGAATCAGCACAAATTGGAATCTGCGATTAAATAGAAAGGGTGGCGGAAACGCCACCCTTTCTATATGGCTAGGACAAATCAAAACCCCAAAGATGGGAGGCGGCGCTTCGCGCCGCCTCCCATCTTTGGGGTTTTATGCCCTAAGCAAATCTTACGTTGCTATAGCTACAGTCACTTGACTTAGGAAAAATCAAACCCCAAGAATTGACTGGCGGCGCTTTGCGCCGCCAGTCAATTCTTGGGGTTTATGTCCTAGTACAATTGGCGACAGCTATATATTTGCATCGCCTAGTTTGACATGATGTCTTTTGCTTGTTCTCTTTACAAGCGATACGTTATACCAATCAACGAAAGTGTGACAACACCTTTGTGAATTAAAAGCTAAACCTAGTAAGGGTTTTCAAGTTAAGGAATGGCGTAGCCATTTCTTAACTTGGTATTAAAGAATTATTGGGAAGCTTATGGGAAAATTTATCGGGATACTTATGGGAACGAGCTATGGCAATGCTTGATTTAGTTCGGACAAATCAAAAAAAAGACGAATGGCGATACCGAGAGCCGCCGCTTATCTGCCACTTATCTGCCACTTATATGTTGGTTTTTAGGTACTAAGCAAAGCTTGTATTCCTGTATAACCTTGATTTTCAGAGAATATCTAAAACAACTACAACCACAACTTAAGGATTAAGCTAATAATTATCAAAAGTTAATTATCAAAAGTTAATTATCAAATGAGTACCTAAGCAAACTTAAAACCCAGAAGAGCGTACCGCCCAGATAGCGGAAGGTACGCTCTCTGATTTTGGATTTTAATTATGCTGAACTACTTAAGTACCTCAGCATAATTAAAATCCAGATCTAAAACCTGCGGCGAACGCTGCGCATTCGCCGCAGGTTTTAGGGATTTATATTTAATTAAGCCCACTTACTTAAGTAATACCAATTCTCAAAAGTGTGGCTACACTTTTGAGAATTGAAAACCAAACCCAGTAAGGGTTTTAAAATCACAAAATGGCGTAGCCATTTTGTGATTTGGTATAACGCAATTGATCGACTAGTTATTTCGTTTTGCTTCGTTTTACTTCGTTTTATTTCGTTGAGTGTTGACAAATACCTATGCTGGAATATCTGCCACCGTTAAATGACCATAACTTGCCCTATCCCGATACGATTCATCCGATTGTGGTTCATTTTGTGATCGCAATGGTGTTGTTTGCAGTGGTATGCGATGCGATCGGCTATTTCACCCGTAATCCTCGACTCTACGAAGTGAGCTGGTGGAATCTATTTTTTGCCACAATTTCGATCTTCATTGCCATTATCTTTGGACAGGTGGAAGCGGGATTAGCGGAGGCATACGCGGCTGTGGAGCCAACCTTAAATTTACATACCATTATTGGCTGGTCGCTCTCAGGAGTAATTGCGGCGATGACTGGATGGCGCTATGTACTGCGAGTTCGCGACCCTAAGGTGTTACCTGTTTCCTTTCTCGGTGCGGGTTTGTTCCTCACAGGAATAGTTCTTTTTCAAGTTTATTTAGGCGATCTACTGGTTTGGGTCTATGGACTACATACCGTACCAGTGGTAGAAGCTTTAAAGGAGGCTGGTTTGAAATGATTGCGACTTTAATCGATCAATTACATGGTCAATTGGGCTTAAATGGTTTGCCCTATAGCATTCCCATCCATCCCAATCTAGTTCACATGACCCTTGGCTTATTTATTGTAGCGATCGGGTTTGATTTTGTGGGTGTATTTTTTGTTCTAGAAAAGCCTTTATTCAAGTTTATGGCGATTCCTGCGGCGAGGTCGAACTTTTTTGATGTCGGTTGGTACAACATGGTCGCCGCCTCAATTATCACTTTCTTCACTGTCGGCGCAGGTTTTTACGAAATCCTGCTCGCTACCCCCGATGAGAATGTCAAAAGCGCTTGGGGTTTACAGGCGATGGAGACGATGATTTGGCATGGTGTCGGTGGTGTGCTTTTGTTGGCGCTGATTGTGGGTATGACGGTCTGGAGAGGATTTCAGCGGTTTCTTTGGCGCAAGGATATGGGTCAGCAAGTGCAATGGAGCTATTTGCTGGCAGGATTGGTAATCTTTGCAATCATGTTCGCCCATGGGACTTTAGGCGCACAGCTTGCCTCAGAGTTTGGGGTGCATATCACCGCCGATCGCCTGTTACGCTTGAGCAAGAATGTCGATCTCAATCAGTTACTGAAATAGGGAGATCAATTATTTTTATGAAACTACGCACGATTTTAACTTTGGTGGGTGTGGCGATCGCGATCGCCCTCATCAGTCTCTGGATGGGACAAGCTGCCTATACATGGTTCCCGCCACAAGCTTCCGCAGAATCGATTTTGGTGGATAACCTCTTTAGCTTTTTGGTGACCTTAGGAACTTTCATTTTTCTTGGTGTTGTTGGCACTTTGAGCTATTCCATTTTGTTTCAACGCGCAGGGAAATATGACTATAGCGATGGTCCTCATATCGAAGGTAATGTCAAGTTAGAAATCATCTGGACAGCGATTCCCTTTGCCTTGGTGATTTGGATTGCCGCCTATAGCTATCAAATCTATGATCAGATGTCGATTTTAGGACCAATGGAACATGCTCATCATGGCTCGATGATGGCAGAGGCTCATGCTGATGAAGTTAGCGAAGCTAAATCGGAAGAGGTTGAGCAAATTCAAGTACTAGCGCGGCAATGGTCATGGGAGTTTCATTATAGTAATGGAACAGGTGAAGTCAGCAGTACAGAATTACATTTACCCAATAATCGTAGGATTAAGCTGGTTCTCCATTCGGAAGATGTGCTACATGGCTTGTATATTCCCGCTTTTCGGGTAAAGCAGGATGTGATTCCTGGACGTGATATTGATTTTGAATTTACACCTATTCGTGAAGGGAAATATCGCCTGCGGGATTCGCAATATAGTGGTACTTATTTTGCGGCGATGCAAACGGATGTGGTAGTGGAATCAACAGAAGCCTATCAGAAATGGTTAGCGGATGCTTCTATCGCTACGCCTGTAGCTGCCTATAATCGTGCATCTAATGAATATGCTAAACGAGCTAATGCCAATTGGGCAACGGTTATCCCTGCGGCTCCGCCTGTGGTGAATTATGCCAATTGACTATGGAGGTTAACCTATGTCTAATCTATTAGAAAAAAAGCTAGAAGGACGTTCTAGTAAAAAAGATCCTAAACGAATCATTCCATTGATTGCTATTGGTGCAATTCCTTTGGGTGTTGGAATTTGTTTTATTCAAGTTCCTATTCCTAGTAGTTGTGCTTGTGGGAATATCGCCCTAGATATAACTGGTTCTTATGTTAGATCTCAACAAGCTTACTATTATGAATATCAGCGTTTTGGTAAATCTTCTGAGTCCTTGAATATTCCACCAATTCCTCAACAAACGAATCTTTATCTCTTCTCTACAGAAGTAACTAGCGATCGCGCATATATTTATGCAACTCCCAGAAAAATCCCCACTGACTTATTCCGTTTAGGACTCACTAAAGCAGAGATATCTAGTCTTGTTGGTGCAGTTGCCTATGACGAGAAACGGAAAGCTACTAATTCAGTTCTATGTATATCTGAAGGAAGTACTTTTGATAAGTCACCTAAACCTGTTTTTAATGGCGAGAAATTTACCTGTCCAAGTGGATTTGTAGGTAGATAGCGATCAGGCTTCAATTAACTCAATATATCATCCGTTCCCAAAATTCTTAATCAAGTTTATTCTTTATGGCAAATATTTCTATTGATGCGATCGCTGATATCCGACCCCCAGAAAAACCCGAAGACTGGCGGCGATTTTTTGGATTTAGTACCGATCATAAAGTGATTGGGATTCAGTATATCGTTACTTCTTTTATCTTTTTTCTCATTGGTGGCGTTTTAGCGATGGTGATAAGGGGCGAACTGATTACCCCTGAATCGGATCTGGTCGATCGCACCGTTTATAATTCCATGTTCACGATGCATGGCACGATCATGCTGTTTCTCTGGACATTTCCCGTACTTCTAGGAATATCTAATTATCTAGTACCATTGATGATCGGCGCTCGTGATATGGCTTTTCCGAAGTTAAATGCCGTTGCCTTTTGGATGGTTCCCGTATTTGGAATTATCCTGATGGCGAGCTTTTTCGTGCCAGGAGGTTCGGCTCAGTCGGGCTGGTGGGCTTATCCACCCGTAAGTTTGCAGAATCCTACGGGGAATATTGTGAACGGTCAGTTCCTTTGGTTGCTTGCCGTAGCAATTTCTGGTATTGCTTCGATTATGGGCGCGATTAACTTCGTGACCACCATTTTCCGAATGCGAACTACAGGCATGACTTGGTTCCGAATGCCAGTGTTTGTGTGGACGGTTCTTGCCGCGCAGATTATCCAACTATTTGGATTGCCAGCCTTGACCGCAGGAGCCGTAATGCTTTTGTCTGACTTAACTTTTGGGACAAGCTTTTTTGACCCAGCCAAGGGTGGAGATCCCGTTCTCTTTCAACATTTTTTCTGGTTCTATTCCCATCCTGCTGTCTATGTAATTATCCTGCCCGTATTTGGGATTTTCTCGGAGATTTTTCCTGTCTATGCCCGTAAGCCGCTCTTTGGATACAAAGTCGTGGCAGTATCTTCGTTGATTATCACGGGATTGAGCGCGGTGGTTTGGGTGCATCACATGTTTGCCAGTGGAACGCCTGATTGGATGCGGATGCTATTTATGGCGACGACAATGCTGATTTCAGTGCCGACGGGAATTAAAGTATTTGCTTGGGTGGCGACGATCTGGGGCGGCAAGATCAAGTTAACTACAGCGATGCTCTTCGGATTAGGAGCGCTGGTGATGTTTGTATTTGCAGGAATTACGGGAATCATGCTCGCTTCGGTTCCTGTCGATATTCACGTAAATAATACTTACTTTGTGGTTGGACATTTCCACTATGTAATTTATGGTGCGACGGTTCTCGGTATCTATGCAGCGCTCTATCATTGGTTTCCAAAAATGACGGGAAGAATGTATTCCGAAGGTTTAGGGAAACTCCATTTTATCCTCACCTTTATCGGTACAAATGCCTGTTTCTTTCCGATGCATCCCCTCGGTTTGCAGGGAATGCCCCGCCGCGTTGCCTCCTACGATCCCGAATTTGCCTTCTGGAATGTTATCGCTAGTTTAGGTGGTTTTTTATTAGGAGTCTCGACTATTCCTTTCATTTTGAATATGATTGGCTCTTGGGTACAGGGTGAAAAAGCTCCCAAAAATCCTTGGCGGGCGATCGGTTTGGAATGGCTGGTTTCTTCGCCGCCATCCCATGAGAACTTTGAGGAGTTGCCGATTGTGATTTCGGAACCCTACGGCTATGGCAAAGATGAACCCTTAGTTTCTAATCCTGACAAATTGGAGGTCGCTCATGCAACCAGTTAATAGTTCTGTTGATAGTGCCAATCCCATTTTAGAAGTTACCCATGAAGCCGCACATCACGAACATTCAGACAATCGTATGTTCGGGTTTGTAGTCTTCCTACTTTCCGAAAGCGTAATCTTCCTGAGTTTCTTTGCTGGATATATCGTTTATAAGACTACTTCTCTCAATTGGCTTCCCGATGGTGTCACAGGTTTAGAAATTAAAGAACCGACGATTAATACGATCATTCTCGTTTCCAGTAGTTTCACGATCTATATCGCCGAGAAATTCCTCCATAAGAATAATCTTTGGGGCTTTCGCGCCTTCTGGCTGCTGACGATCGCGATGGGTAGTTACTTCCTCTACGGTCAAGCGGTGGAATGGAGCGGTTTAGCCTTTGGCTTCGGCGATGGCGTATTTGGCGGTACGTTCTATTTGCTCACTGGTTTTCACGGTCTACACGTTTTAACTGGTGTGCTGTTGCAGCTAATCATGTTAGTGCGATCGTTCATTCCTGATAATTACTCAAAAGGAGGATTTGGAGTCGAATCCACTTCACTATTCTGGCATTTTGTCGATGTAATCTGGATTGCGTTGTTTACCCTAATTTATATCTGGCAATAACCTTGCGAGTATAAAAGTTTGGAGTCTCATTCAATATATGGATCTTCGTCTAATAGTAGTTAGAGCCATTTTCGATCTAAATACAGTAGGTTAATCCTATGAACAAAAATAAAATCACTGAATGCCTGCATAAACTGGATAGATGGTTTCTAGCTAATAAGCCAGAATTTTACTCAAAATTCAATTTAGGTCTATCAAGTGCGGAGATAACGGCTCTAACTGCAAATCTTCAATTAAAGTTGCCTGATGAAATCGTTGTCCTTTATATGTGGCGTAATGGAACTCCAAAAAACTGGAGTATAGAATTCTTTCCTCATTATCGATTTCTTCCACTTGAAGAAGCTATTGCGTACTATTATGAAATGATTGACGATACTATCGATGGAGGTGGACAGGTAATTGATGGGTTCGATTTATCCATTCATTGTGAGTGGAGTTATTCTTACTTCACCATATTTTATTCTATAGATCCAATCATTATAAAGATAGATAAAGAAGCAACAGCAACAACTCCTGTAGTTGAAATCTTTGCTGAAGATTGCAGTGCAACACTCAAGTACAACACGTTGTCTAACTTCATTAGTTTTATCACTGAGTGCTATGAAACCGAAGTTTTTCAAATAACTGAAAATAAATTTGGAGGTTTTGTAGAAGTTACGGATAGAAGTAGATATGCATTGATTTATGCTCAGTTTGAACCATCTTTAATAAGTGAGGAAAACCAATGATTATTGATGACCATTATTACGATGTGATTATTGTGGGAACTGGTGCGGGGGGTGGAACCCTTGCCTATAAACTGGCTTCCACAGGTAAGAAAATTCTGATTCTGGAACGAGGTGATTTTATGCCCCTCGAAGAACAGAATCGCAGCAATATCGATATCTTTCAGCGCGATCGCTATCATGCCCCTGAACAATGGTATGACCACACAGGCGAGCCATTCTCGCCGCAGACTAACTATGCGATCGGTGGGAATACCAAAATCTATGGTGCGGCTCTATTGCGGCGACGCGAGAAGGACTTTGAATCCGTTACCCATCAAGCGGGAATTTCCCCAGAATGGTGCGTGAAGTATGATGAATTTGAGCCTTATTACACCGAAGCCGAAAAGCTGTATAAAGTGCATGGCGAGTCTCAAACTGACAGTACCGAACCAACTCATAGCGCTGATTATCCCTATCCTGCGGTGAGTCATGAGCCAGAGATGCAGAAGATCTATGAGGCGATCGCTAATCAAGGTTTGCATCCATTGACAATTCCCCTTGGTTTGACCCGTCAAGAGGATGACCCCACTAGCGATTCTGAAGAAAGTTGCCTCGTCCCTGCCTTAAAGTCGGCAAATGTCACCTTGAAAACCCAAGCCAAAGTCATCAGTTTACATACCAATCCATCGGGGCGATCGGTGAAGGGAGTAGAAGCAGAAGTGGGCGGACAGTCCTATCTCTTCTTAGGTGATATCGTCGTGCTTGCCTGTGGTGCGATCAATTCGGCGGCGTTGCTGTTGCGATCGGCTAATGACTCCCATCCCAAAGGGCTTGCCAATAGCTCCGATCAAGTGGGACGGAATCTGATGAAAAGCCTCTTGTCATCGGTAGTCCAACTCAGCACGAAGCCCAATAATGGATCCTTCCAAAAATCGATTTATGTGAATGATTTCTATTGGGGTGATGCGGATTTTCCTTATCCAATGGGACATATTCAGAACTCTGGCGGACTGCTCACCGATATCATTTTTGCCGAATCTCCCCCCGTATTTTCCATTGTTGCGAAGCTCATGCCCAACTTCGGACTGAAGCAGTTAGCGACGCATTCCATCGGTTGGTGGGCGCAAACGGAGGATTTGCCAGACTCAAGTAATCGAGTGCGCCTTGAAAATAATAAAATCCATATCGATTACAATCCCAACAATACTGAGGCTCATGATCGCCTAATTTATCGCTGGACTGATGTTTTAAAAAATATCGAAAAGTCCCTAGATGGGTTCCGTACTGGTTTTCTGCATCCCCGCGCTGAGTCACCTTTGCAAGTGGTCGCCAATCAATGCGGAACCTGTCGCTTTGGTGACGATCCCTTAACTTCCGTTTTAGATCGCGATTGCCGCGCCCACGATCTCGATAATCTCTATGTTGTCGATGGAAGTTTCTTTCCGTCTAATGCGGCGGTGAGTCCTGCTTTGACGATTATTGCTAATGCTCTAAGAGTAGGCGATCGGTTAATTGAGAGGTTGAAATAAACATATATTGCTTAATTTAATAGTACAGGGTGTTTGAGATGATTCTAAATACCCTTATTTATTAAAAGATTTGTGAGTATGGCGATCGCTAAAATTGACTCGCTAAATCAACCGTAACTACTCAGCTTCCCCTATCAATAGGTTTATCTCTTCAATTGATAGATCGAGAACTTGACAGATTTGCTCAATATTCATTCCTATTTGCATCATCTTTACTGCCGTTTCTCTCTTTGCTGTTTGCTGACCCTTCAAAAAAGCATTAGTTATAGATTCTGGTGGATATATTGTTATGTTTGTAGTTTGGCTTGATACTGTAATAACACCATTATTTGTCGTTCCGTAAGTACTGAAGTTAACAATACCTCGCCGAAGTAGCGTAGATTTTAAGTTCTTTTTAGTCACTTCTTCACCTAACAACTTTGAGAAAGATTGCCATAATCTAGAACTCACATCTTTAATGTGTCCTTCAGTAAATTCTTGATGATGGGCAATTTCCGAATAAGTACAATTGTTCAAAACTCCAATAATTATCGCTGCTTCAACATCAGTTAAATGTTTACCCCGTTCAGCAAATATTAAGCTATCTGCTACCTTCAAAAAGTCTTTTCCGTCACTCATAAGACAAGTTATAAAAATTCAATATTTTGATTTTAGTCTAATCCTACTATAACCGACTAAGCTATACTCTTGCCTACTTACCTTAATTGGATAATTAGATTACAATGAGTTTCAAGACTTTAAGCTAAATTTGAAACCATTACATTGTTGAATAAGGAGCTTTTATGTCTTAGTCAAAGTTATCTAATAGATAGAAGTTTATCTTAAAATCCCTAATGTTAATTGAGAGTAAATCAAATTGGCTAAAAATCCTATAAAAAAAGACAGTAAGAACGTTCTGACCGAGTGGTTAACTACGGTTGCAGTCCTTGCGGTTATAGGCTTCATTATTATTTCTGTATTTTACGGATTTTTTATAATTGCCACTCAGGGATTTGGTGGGTTATGGACTGTCGCTATGAGCAATCCTTGGATAGGTATTCCTTGGGCTTTAATTATTACAGCTATAGTGATTTTTATGGCGATGGCTGGACAATAGTGTAATAGGTATTTTCGCTCATCTAGGTAAATAGGTGAATTTAGTTAAAAGCTTCGACTGATATCTTTAATAATTGAAAGATAAAATTTTTTACACAAAATCGGATCGCACTAGATTTCTCGTATGCGAATTTTTTGGATGGGTGATCGCGTTTTTTGTGAGTGGTTGGGCGATCGCGTTTTTGTGAGATGGCTGATTGGGCGATCGTATTTTTAGGGTGAGTGATTGGGCGATCGCGTTTTTTGAGGGGATGATTTTGCGATCGCGTTTTAAGGTGGGTGGTTGGGCGATCGTGTTTTTTGTGGTTGATTGGGCGATCGTATTTTTAGGGTGAGTGATTGGGCGATCGCGTTTTTTGAGGGGATGATTTTGCGATCGCGTTTTGGATGGGTGATTTGGCGATCGCTTTGATACAAATTTATGGCAGAGTTGTATGCACACTTGTGCATACTATAATTAGATGAAGTATCAATGGGACAAAAACAAAGCCGCATCAAACCTTCAAAAACATGGCATTGAATTCGCCGATGCAGTATCCGCATTTTCAGACGATCTTGCCATTACAATTCCAGACAACAGATTTGACGAAGACCGATTTGTCACTATTGGCATGGATGCCTTTGGCAGAATCTTAGTCGTTGTTTTCACATGGCGAGGTGAAGACATCCGTTTAATTTCAGCACGATTAGCAGAGCGCCGCGAACGTAAACAATATGAAGAGGACTAAAAATATGGAACCAGAATACGACTTCAGTAAAGGTAAACGTGGTGCGATCGAGCCAGTCGCTAAAGGTAAAACTCGTATTACAATTCGGCTAGACGATGACATTTTAGAATGGTTTCGCTCAGAAGCTAACAACAAAGGCGGCGATAATTATCAGACATCAATCAACGAAGCCTTACGTCAACATATCCATCAACAATCACAAGAACCGCTAGAGAGTATATTGCGTAGAGTATTGCGGGAGGAACTTACTCAAAGTCAATCAAATTAAAATCTTTCTTGTGAGATTGATTTGGCGATCGCGTTTTGGGTGAGGTGGGTGATTTGGCGATCGCGTTTTTTGTGGGTGATTGGGCGATCGTGTTTTAGGTGAGTGGTTGGGTGATCGCTTTTTTGTGAGTGGTTGGGCGATCGCGTTTTGGGTGAGGTGATTGGGCGATCGCCTTACTTTACCCTAGCAATAACCTGACCAATATCTTGAGGCGTAGCACCAGTCGCCAACATAGCTCTAATCAACAACTCAATAGAAACAGAAGCATCACCATTCTCAGCCTTAGCAATTCGAGGCTGACTGGAACTCATTTTAGAAGCAAGTTCACTTTGAGTCATCAGCTTTTGCCGACGTTCCTTGAGATTTTGGCTAAGCGCCAGCTTAATCTCAACTAAAACAGACTCTTCAGCCGTTAACTCCAAAAAATCTGAAACCGATCCAACCTTCCAACCTTTAGCTTCTAAACGCGCTCTTTTAGCTTGATCCATCATATTCTCCTACCTAATCAGCATCATATCTACTAAGTCGCTTTCTACAAATATCAATCACATTTTTAGGTGTCGTTCTCGTTGATTTATTAAAAACCTCCACGATCAAAATTGCATCATCATCAATTCGATAAATGATTCTCCAGTTTTTTTCTGCATCCCGAATTCGTAACTCATGACAGCGCTCTCCTATACTTGGCATCGGGCGAGAATGGGGCAATCCAATAGATAAACCTTGCTGCAATTGCCTGAGCAGAACACCTGTTTCCACTCGTATTTCTTGACTGAAAGGTGGAGTTTTAACCTCACCATGCAGCCAAACTAAAGGTTTACTTTGATTTCCCATATCGCTCTATACCATATTTGATATATTAGCATAGATTAATTTGATCGCGTTTTGTCTGAGTGATTGAGCGATCGTGTTTTTGGTTAGTTTGGCGATCGTGTTTTGGGTGAGTGGTTTGGCGATCGCGTTTTTTGGTAAGTGGTTTGGCGATCGCGTTTTTGTGAGTGGATGATTGGGCGATCATGTTTTGGGTGGATGGTTGGGCGATCGTGTTTTGTTAGGGAATATTTAGGCGATCGCGTTTTTGGTGAGTGGTTAGGCGATCGCGTTTTTGTGAAGTGGTTAGGCGATCGCATTTTTGTGAGGGGATGATTAGGCGATCGTGTTTTGGGAGAGGAATGATTAGGCGATCGTGTTTTGGGAGAGTGGTTGGGCGATCGCCTATCAATATTTGCTAAAATATTAAATACAGTTAAATATCATAAATTTATGTTTAGAGATTCAAAGTTTATTAGCAGATCTCTCGATGTTATGGGTGGTACGACTGTATTCTCAAATACAAGAGTTCCAGTGCAAACACTTTTGGATTATCTCAAAGCAGGAGAGTCCATTGATGATTTTTTGGATGGTTTTCCAACTGTGACTAAAGAACAAGTTATTTACTTTTTGGAAGAGTTAGGAAGAACATTTTTCAGTGCGACGGCATAATATGAGAATTCTTTTGGATGAATGTATTGATCGCCGATTCGCTAGAGAAATTGTTGGCTATGTAGTAAAAATAGTTCCGCAAATGGGCTGGGCAGGAGTCAAAAATGGTAAGCTTCTAGCTCTCGCCGTAGAAGAGTTTGATGTCTTTGTAACAGTTGATCGAAATTTATCTTTTCAGCAAAATATACCTCAATTCGATATCGCGGTAGTGGTCTTACAAGCACCATCAAATAGTTTGGCGGCTCTAAAGCCTTTAGCATCAAATCTTTTAGCTTCTCTAGGTTCAGCAATTAAAGGTCAAGTTACTGTTGTTACAGGATAATGTGGTTGGGCGATCGCATTTTTGGAGCGAGGTTGGGCGATCGCATTTTAAGGTGAGTGATTGGGCGATCGCATTGTACTTTTTTCTCAAAAACCAGCGATATAATATGTTTGAAGATAAATTTGTACATTTTGTGATGGCGTATGAGTCTTACAATCAATTACGAGCAAGCACTTAATCAGTTTTCAGAGATTTGCGATCACGTGGTTGCAGAAAACAACTTTGTGATTTTGGAACGTGGGGATCGCGAAAATGTTGCAGTGATCTCTGCTAAAGAGCTATCGAGTTTGCTTGAGACTTTACATTTACTTAAATCTCCTAAAAATGCAATTCGTTTATTTGAAGCTTTAGAAGAAGCGGATTCGAGAACAGTTTTGCCGAAAACTTTGAATCAACTCAGTCAGGAGGTGGGACTTGGTAGTGCCAAAGAAACCGCGTGATGCAGTTTTTGTGTCACAATTCAGGCAAGATCTAGTGTATTGGGTAAATACGGATCGTAAAATTGCTATTCGAGCGATGGAATTAGTTGAATCTGTTCTTGATGATCCATTTAAGGGAATTGGTAAACCTGAACCTCTCAAATATGTTAGCGAAAACACATGGTCAAGAAGATTAACTCAAGAACATCGAATGGTCTATCGCATTAAAGATGATCGCATTGAGTTTCTTCAAGCTCGTTACCACTATTAGGCGATCGCGTTTTGGGTGGATGATTGGGCGATCGCCATACATTAATTCTGTTTAAATACTTGCTCAATATCTCTTGAACCATGAAGCAACCGAATCACATCAATACCACCCTCAATCTGCTGATAAAACACCACATAATTACCAATAGGAAAGCTCCGTAAATCTGGCAATAAATCTGGTCTTTTTCTCCCCAAACCCGAATTCTGAGCCAAGGTCAACAACTTACTTTCTATTCGATCTAAAAAATCATCCGCTCTATCTGGACTATCATCCGCAATATAATCCCAAATATCCAGCAAATCCATCTCAGCAAGCGGACGCTTCAGAATGATTGCCATTATTACACCTACTTCTGTTGCTTGCGTTGCCGTGCCTTT
Organism: Pseudanabaena sp. UWO310; assembly: GCF_006861605.1. Classification (NCBI taxonomy): domain Bacteria; kingdom Bacillati; phylum Cyanobacteriota; class Cyanophyceae; order Pseudanabaenales; family Pseudanabaenaceae; genus Pseudanabaena; species Pseudanabaena sp. UWO310. The sequence continues at coordinate 25,555 of NZ_SELU01000002.1, forward strand.
GCCTTCACTGCCTGTATATCAAGGGGCGTAGCATCACCACTATCTAAACCCGCCTGAATATCTTGACGCAACTCCTGCAAACGCAACTGCTGAAGTTGATCTCGTTCCTGTAACAATCTCAGCCCCTCACGCACAACCTCACTAGCAGAATAGTACAAGCCAGTATTAACCTTTCCTTGTATAAAGCTCTCTAGCTCAGGTGTTAGAGACACATTCATAAGTTTAGTCCTCTAATAATCTTGATATCAATATTCTCGCTGCAATAACAGTAAATAGCAATAACTGTTATCAAATTTATTGGTGTTATTTATTTTTAGCTCGTGATTGGTTAGGCGATCGCGTTTTTGAGGAGTGGTTGGGCGATCGCGTTTTTTGAGGGGGTGGTTGGGTGATCGTGTTGATGATTACTGAATTACTGCAACAAGAGATTTAAAGAAGTCGAATGTTGTAACATTTGTAGTAACATTTAAAACACATGACGCTTAAACGTAATCTAATTGAGGAAAGAGATATGCTTCTAAATATCAAAAAAAGAGGGAACTCCCTAAGCGTTATCATTCCAAAAGAAATGGCAGCCAGCATGAATGTTGATGATGGTGATAATCTCTTTGCAACTAAAACTCCCTCTGGATATGAGATTTCAGCATACGATCCTGATTTCGCAAAAAAGATGGAAGTAGCCCGACGGGGGATGAAAAAATATCGCAACGCATTGATTGAGTTGGCTAAATGATCGAACCTTATTGGCTCGAAACTCATGACGTTTGCGCTATACATAATGAAATTATCGCCGAGTCGGGTGGCACTGCGGGAATTTTGAATGAAGGCGCTTTGGAATCAACTTTATTCAAGCCCAGAAATCTGTATCATTACGAAGAAGATGTAACTTTATACAAACTAGCTGCATCTTACGGCTATGGACTAGTAAAAAATCATTGTTTTATTGATGGTAATAAGAGAATTGCCCTGATCGCTGTTTATACATTTTTAGCAATTAATGGAATTGAACTTATAGCATCAGAGACTGATGCGGCAGACTTTTTTCTAGAGTTAGCCGCAAGTTTTGGAAAACAAGAAGAAGATATGAATAGACTAGCAAATTGGCTGCAAATTAATAGCGAACCTATTAACGATTTGTGAATTAGGCGATCGTATTTTCGGGGATGATGGGGCGATCGCATTTTGGGTGAGTTGAGTGATTGGACGATCGCGCTTTCCTAAGAGCAATGCTTTGCTTCGTCCCATTTTGCTTGGGCGAAGTTTTTCGTTACCAAAAATGCAACTGGTTAGTAACCCTTTGGGATTGATGGGAGACTCAATCTTAGGAAATATTTTTTGGAATATCTTGGAATATTGAGTAGTTCAGCATAATTAAAACCCAAAATCAAAGAACGTACCGCCCGCTACGCGGGCGGTACGTTCTTCTAGATTTTAAGTTTACTTTAATTTGAAAATGCCGATGGTGGCTAGGAGTGAAATTACCTTGAAACAGATTCAATCTATTAAGCCGATTTATATTGTCCTCCCTATGGCAATGCTTTTGATGGGAGCGATCGCCCATCGTACCCTTGCTCAGACAAGTCCGATCGCTAAACCTCAAACATCTTCTGGCACTATGATTAAATCGGGAATTATCGAACCTATTAGCGATCGCAATTCTAGAACTGAGCCAAGCAAAGATCGCTCAGTTGGTGGGCTATATGCTTTGACCACTCGTCCGCGCAATGAAGCCTCATTTACCCTGACCCATACCGATGTTCGCGGCAAGATATCGGGCAATATCTCACGTGTAGAAGTTACCCAAACCTTTCAAAATCCCTATGATAAGCCCCTAGAAGCGATTTATGTATTTCCGCTACCCGACCAAGCCGCTGTCGATGATATGGAAATAAAGATTGGCGATCGCACGATTAAAGGAGATATTAAGAAGAGGGAAGAAGCTAAGGCAATTTACAATCGCGCTCGCCAAGAGGGACGTACCGCAGGATTGCTAGAACAAGAACGGGATAATATTTTCACCCAGTCACTCGCCAATATCAAACCAGGAGAGGAAATTAAAGTCACAATTCGCTATACCGAAAGCCTAAAATTTGAGCGTGGTGATTACGAATTTGTGTTCCCCTTGGTGGTTGGTCCCCGCTATATTCCTGGACAGGCGATCGACGAGCGGGGTAACACGACTAAGGTTCCCGATGCTTCGCGCATTACCCCCCCTGTCGCTAATCCCGAAACAATCTTAGCCGCCGATGTTATGGTCAATCTGCAAATTGATGCAGGGGTTCCCATTCACAATCTTTACTCTACTTCCCATCGTCTAGATGTGAAAAATAATGGCGAAACGGTGCAGATCAAACTGGCGGATGGAGACACTATTCCGAATAAAGATCTCATCGTGCGTTATAAAGTTAGCGGCGATCGCACTGCGCCTGCGGTGCTTACGACGACCACTGAGCAAGGAGCTCATTTTGCGACCTATTTAATTCCTGCGATCGCCTATCGCTCTGATCAAATCGTGCCGAAGGATGTTGTATTTTTGATGGATACATCAGGCTCGCAATCGGGCGATCCGATCCTGAAGTCCCGCGAACTAATGCGCCGTTTTATCAATGGGTTAAATCCTAACGATACCTTCACGATTATTGATTTTTCTACCACTACCCGCCAGCTTTCGTCCTACCCATTAAAAAATACTGTTGCCAATCGCCAAAAGGCAATGAATTATATCGATCAAGTGGATGCTAACGGTGGCACTGAATTAATGAATGGAATTAATGCCGTAACCAATTTTCCTGCCGCTAGCGATGGTCGATTGCGGAGTGTGGTGCTGATTACGGATGGTTATATTGGCAATGACAATGAAGTGATTGCTGCTGTCCAAAAAAATCTCAAACCAGGGAATCGTCTCTATAGTTTTGGTGTAGGTAGTTCGGTAAATCGCTATCTTTTAGAAAGGATTGCGGAAATGGGGCGTGGGACATCGAGGGTAGTGCGACAGGATGAGCCAACTCAAGAAGTTGCCGAGAAGTTCTTCCGTCAGATTAATAACCCTGTCCTGACCAATATTCAAGTGCAGTGGGAAGGCGAAGGAACAGCTCCTGAAATGTATCCCAGTAATCCTCCCGATCTCTTTGCCGAACAGCCTTTAACTATCTTTGGTAAAAAAGGCGATCGCGCCAATGGCAAGCTCAAAATTACAGGCATCGCCGCAGGTGGCGAACGCTACGAGCAAACCATTAATGTCAATTTTGGCGATCGCAATAGTAATCTTGGTATTGCTCAACTCTGGGGACGCGCTCGGATCAAAGACTTAATGAATCAGATGTTTGCTGGAGAAGTAAAGTCTTTGGTTGAGGCTGTCACGCAAACGGCGCTGGACTACCGATTACTTTCCCAGTACACCGCCTTTGTTGCGGTCAGTGCCGAAGTGCGGGTTAACCCAGACGGGGGTAAGGTGACCGTACAAGTACCTGTCGAACTGCCCGAAGGAGTTAGCTATGATGGTGTTTTTGGGGGCGAAACCAATGCTCTGTCTAAACCTGCTCCCATGCTCTCTCCATCTCAATCCTATAATGCCCCTTCGCCAACGCAGGGTGCATTGAGAACAGGTTTACCCTCCCCTCTACCCGCTGTTCCCAGTACTGATGCAAAAATCAGCAAACAAGTTGCCTCTGGTACTGTGAGCGATAAGACTGCCAACGAGCCAGCATCTATTCCTCCTGTACAGTTAGTAAGTATCACAGGGCTGGTAGGTGCTGATATCGCAACTGCTCAACAGGCGATCGCTCAACAGTTGCGATCCATTAATGTACCTGCTGGGCTTAAGGGAATTGTGATTTTAGAGATCACCATTCAGAATGGCAGACTGACAAGGTTTGTATTGGATGATGGAGCTTCGACGCTAAAGGATCGAAAATTTGTGGAGTTGCTTCAGCGATCGCTGCAAAATGTCGTACTCCCTGCAACCGCAAGCGGCACAGTCAGATTGACTCTAAACGTGACCGCTAATTAGTAATACCAAAGCTCAAAATGGCTACGCCATTTTGAGCTTGGAAAACCCTGACTGGGTTTGGTTTTTATAGCTGCCGCCAAATGTATCAGGAAAAACAAAACAGTGTTGCCGCGCGGAGCGCGGCAACACTGTTTTGTTTTTTGTCTTAACAAGACTGGTGGCAGCTATAGATACAGAAGATACAGCGCTTTGCGCTCAAATTATTGAATGAAAGTGAACTTGCCTCTGTTGCCATCAGCATCCATTTTGATCTGGGCGACAAAAAATTGCTTCTGCACGATCTCACCTTCGGGAGTGAAAGAAATCTCTCCAATAGGAGTGACATATTTACCCGCTAATAGGGTGTCATTGAGCTGAGTGCGTAGTTGAGGTAAGGCTAGGGTACTCAACTTCGTGGTCTTGTCAAGAGTTCGTAAAGCTTCCACAAATACCTGTACGCCTGTAAAGGTTTGAGCGGTAAACTGCGGTGGTTCTTTCTTATTCTGCTCGGTATAGATTTGGCGGAATGCTTGATTTACCTCATTTTTTAGTTCGGGACTATAGGCTTGAGCGATAATAATACCGTCACAGAGAGCCTTACATACAGGCAAAATATTGGAAGTATTTAACCCATTACCACCGATGATTAAACCCTTATAACCCAGTTCTCGCAGTTGTTTGACGAGGTTGCCACCATCAGCCGAAAGCCCCGAAATGATGATTAAATCAGGTTTGATATTGATGGCATTGGTTACTTGGGATTGGAAATCGGTATCGGTGGTTTGGAAGGTTTGTACGGTTGCTAGTTCTAAGCCCTTTTGTTTTACGGTCTCTTGGAAAGTTCCTGTTTCCGATTTACTAAAAGCATCATTTTGGGCATAGAAGACAGCGACCTTCTTAATTTGAGGATTGATTTTGAGAGCCGCATCGATCGCATTAGGTGCAACTACTGCGACAGGAGCAGATACCCGCGAAATGTATTTACCGATCTGCGGAATACCCTTAGCGGTATTTGACGGGGCAATGACGGGAACGCCTGCTCGTTCAGCGATCGGATCGGCGCTAAAAGCCTGTTGCGATAAGGTAGGTCCCACGATACCGACCACTTTATCTTGGGAAATTAGCGTGTTAAAAGCATTAATTGCGCCCTGTTCATCGCCTGCGGTATCTTGGAAAATTAAACGGATTGGTGTGCCATTGATGCCACCCTGCTTGTTGAAATAGGTTTCTGCAATCTTTGCACCTGTAACTTCTTCCTGCCCTAGCAATGCAACATTACTAGTCTGGGCGAGAGCGATTCCGATGGGGATTGAGTTTTGACTATTGCTTGGGCTATTAGGCGTATTGGTGGTCGTGGGGTTTGTTTGTCCGCAAGCTACTATCAGTAGACAGGACATCAAAGCCGCGATCGCATAGCCAAAAAATTTTTTCATAACTATAGATGTAGAAGCCTTATATAAAATATTTGTTACAGTCGTCTATCAAAGTAAGTCTATCAAAGTAAGTAGTTCAGCATAATAAAAACAAAACCAGAGAGTACCGCCCGCGTAGCGGACGGTACTCTCTTCTGGGTTTTAAGTTTACTTATGCTTAGCTACTTAGTCTATCAAAGTAGGGACAATTCATGCATGGTTCCTGCTTTGACGGCAGACTTCCAAGCGATAGAAAACGGGATCGACTAAATTAAATCCTTCCCAAAAAAACAAGCTGGGTAAATGTCCGAGCGGAGCGTCGATCGCAAAGATCAAATTCTCATAGGTACGCCAAATCCTTGGCGAAAACTCGAGATTGAACCAACTTGGTCTGCGCCATCCAAGGCGATCGGCAAACTTCTCATAAATAGCAGCAAATTCCCAATAATTATCTTCGGTATAAATCAATTTGCCGCCCAAGTTTACCCAGATTTGTTGCTGAATACTCCAACCAAAACGATTATTGCTAGCTTGCATCCATGCCCGATCGATCGCTAGCCAGATCTCGCAGTCAATGCGATCGATGTCCTTAGCAGTTAATCGAGAAATTCTATCTTTGTTTCCCAGTTCCAAAATAATCTCATTGGTGAGTCGATCGCTTTCTTGCCATTGACCTAGATTTAGTAATTCTATTAAGGTTGCGATTTGTGGATAGTTTTTCGGGTTAATGCTTAGGGGGGCATCGCTTCCCTCTAAACTCTCAGTATTAGGTTTCGGGTAAGTTCCCAAAGCCTGTAGATCCTGTAAAACCTCTCTGGCTGAGCCATAACGATTTGATGTCGCTCTTTCCAGAAGACGATTGAGAATCATGACTACATGGCGAGAAATAGAAGTTGGTAGCTTTTCTTGCCAAATCCAGCGATCGCTTGCATCATCATAAAGATCGAAGGGGGAAACTCCCGTTAATAAATAAATGCAGGTTACTCCTAAACTATAGAGATCGCTTTGGGGAGAGGCTTTGCCCCTTGCTTGTTCGGGAGCAATATATTCCGCACTACCGATCAATGTGCCCGTACGATTTGAACTAGAGGTAAAGGCTTTAGCCGCTCCAAAATCAACGAGGACAAAATTATTGTGACGATCTCCAGTTCGACGAATGATGTTTTCAGGCTTGATATCGCGGTGGATGACTTGACGGTCGTGGATGAATTGCAGAACGGGCAGAATATTGATTAGGAGTTGGCAAACTTGCGCTTCGCTGAAAATTCCGTCACGCTGCAATTCTATGTAGAGGTTTACTCCCTCGATCAGTTCTTGCACTAAGTATAAATATCCTTCTTCTTCAAAATAGGCGATCAGTTCGGGAATTTGGGGGTGGGAACCAAGCTCTTTAAGTTGGTTGGCTTCGCGGTCAAAGAGCGCGATCGCCTTTTGCCTTAATTCTGGTTCGTAAAACTGAGGTAGAAATTGCTTAATCGCACAGGCTTGTCCCAAGCGACCTAAGTTCTTAGCCTGAAATGTACGCCCCATCCCTCCTTGCCCAATTAAGGCGATCGCCTCATACAACCCTTTAAGTTGCAAATTTTTACCGCAATTCATACAAAACTTGCTCCCTTCAGGGTTGTTTGGCTTTTGGCAACTGGGGTTCAAGCAATAGGGCATATTTCTGTCGATAGATTTACATTTGTTTACATTAAATGTAAATTTTAATTAATTAATATAAAAACTTTTGCAGGAAAGTAATCAGTCATGGTAACTACACCAACTACACCCAACAAGATTGCAGCAAACGATGCTTCTAATAGCTCTAATAGCGATAAATCTAAGGCAGCTAGCAAAAACTTTGATCTTAATGTCAATCCTACAGGGGCAGGCGTATTTGGCTTTAGTAATTTTGCTGAAACTTGGAATGGTCGGATGGCGATGATTGGACTGGTTGCAGGCTTTGCCAATGAAGTTTTGACTGGTAAAGGCATTCTTGCTCAAGTTGGCATCACTGGCGGTATCAGTGTTCTGTTTGCCTTATTTTTCACGGGTTTCACTGTGGCGACATTACTTGGTTATTACGCTGTGAAAGCGACGCAGAATTCTAACTAAAATTATTCGTTAAAATTATTCGTGATTACTTACGAACAGATCCAAACCTGTAAAGTTGCGTCCCTCAGGGGCGCAACCTTACAGGTTTTAATATTTTTTTTGCACAGCTACTTAATCATCATTTTAATCATCATTTAGCATGAGTTCGAGATAATTTGAAATGGGCTTAGAGAAAGGGTTTGCTACGCAAACCCTTTCTCTAAGCCCAAAAGTAAAAGCCTTGCTTAGCAAGGCTTTTACTTTTGGACTTTTAAAATTTGCCAGCTTACCCCAAACTGACGTTCATTTAGGAGTATAATTTTTGAAAACGATTATCATTTTTTGAGCATTATGCTTGAAGTACAAAACCTGTCCGTTCGATATCGCGAAGTTTCGGCTCTGTCGGATATTTCCTTTAGCATTGAATCGGGCTCGTTAGTGGGACTCATTGGTGCGAATGGGGCGGGTAAAAGTACCTTACTCAAAGCGATGCTCGATTTGATTCCCGCTCAGAAAGGGCAAATTTTTTATAACGGCGAACCACTGAAGCAGCAGAGGCAAAAGGTTGCTTATCTACCACAGCGATCGCAGATTGATTGGGACTATCCCGTCACTGTCTGGAATGTGGTGATGATGGCGCGGACTATGTATAGTGGTTGGTTTGGCAAAATTAGCCGTCAATCCCAAGAAATCGTTCGCCAAGTACTAGAGCGGGTGGAACTCTACGAATTGCGCGATCGCCCGATCAAACAGCTTTCAGGGGGACAGCAGCAGCGCGTATTTTTAGCACGAGCCTTGGCGCAACAGGCGGATATTTTGTTATTAGACGAACCGATGACTGCCGTTGACAAAAAGACAGAAGCGCTGATGTGGCAGATCTATGGCGAACTAAAGCAGGAGGGAAAGACCTTACTGATTAGTTGCCATGAATGGGGTAATACCCTCGATCGCTACGATAGTTTGCTCCTGCTCAATCGCCACCTAGTCGCCAGTGGTACGCCCCGTCAAGTTCTCACCCCTGACAATATCCAAAGTGCCTATGGTGTGCCGCTCGAACCTCGCGGACATCGCGATTGCCCTGAAGAAGAATTGTTATTTTGTTAAAGCGCTATAAAACCCAAAATATGAGTGGTGGCGCTTCGCGCCACCACTCATATTTTGGGTTTGAGCGCAAAGTGCTGGATGTCCTTAGCAAAACTTACACTGTGACAGAAAGGGATGAATTTTTGAGGTGATTTTTTAGGTATAGCTGCTGTCAACTGTATCAGGACATAAAACCCCAAAGAGAGTTGCTGCGCTCCTCGCGGCAACTCTCTTTAGGGTTTTAATTTTGTCCTAACAAAACTGGCGGCAGCTATACTATAGAATAGGCTTGGTAGAATAGGCTTGCTCGAACCGCTTTAGACAATTCCATGCTCCAAATTACCAAATATACATCTCTAGCGCTCGACGAAATTAGTATTACCGCGATTCGCTCCCAAGGTGCAGGTGGTCAGAACGTAAATAAGGTATCGACTGCGATCCATCTCCGTTTTGATATCAATACATCTTCTCTATCACCGATATATAAGGAGCGGCTACTTAACTTAAGCGATCGCCGCATTACCAAAGATGGAATTATCATCATCAAGGCGCAGCAGCATCGGACTCAAGACCAAAATCGTGATGATGCGCTCAGTCGTCTTCAGCAATTGATCCAAAGTGTGACGGTGACTCCCACCAAACGTAAGCCCACCAAACCATCCCGTACTGCTCAAAATCGACGTATTGACGATAAAACTAGAAGGGGAGAAGTTAAAGCTTTGCGAGGTAATGTTAAAGATTAAGTAGCTAGGTGCAATTAAATATAAAATCCAAAAACCTGTAGCGCACGCTGCGCGTGCGCTACAGGTTTTGATTCTGGGTTTTAATTATGCCCAGTTACTTAGAAGGTGACCCTAAGCCCAAGTTAAGAAATGGCTACGCCATATTTGTTGTTTATAGTAGCGCCTAGCGCTTCGGAATCAGAGTGAATCGAGTTAATTTGGCAAATAGTTTACCCATTGTAGAGACTTTCCATTCCTTACAAGGAGAAGGCGCATGGATGGGAACGAATGCGTTTTTTATTAGGTTGGCAGGATGTGATGTTGGCTGCCCTTGGTGCGATACCAAGATATCTTGGAATATGAAAAGACATCCTCAAATAGGGATCGCCGATCTGGTTAAGCAAGCGATCGCAGTGAAACCTGCGATCGTGGTCATTACTGGCGGTGAACCCTTGATGCATGATCTCACGGAATTGACTGCCGAGCTAAAGGCTCAGGGATTGCGAGTGCATCTTGAGACATCGGGATCGCATCCCTTTAGCGGTAATTTTGATTGGGTCACCTTTTCGCCCAAACGATTTAAACCTCCCCATGCCAGCATTTACGAACGGGTGAATGAGCTGAAGATCGTCGTTAAGGATGCGTCGGATTTAATATGGGCGGAACAGAATGCGGAAAAAGTTGCGATAAATGTGATGAAATATTTACAGGCTGAGTGGGAAACTGCTAGTAGTAAGGATCTGGTACTGCAATATGTATTAAGTCATGCTAACTGGTGTGTGAGTATCCAAACCCACAAGTTATTAGGAGTAAGGTAATTGAGATGGCAAGCTTAGAATCCCCTCAACGGAAAGCGATTATTTTATTGTCAGGTGGGCTCGATTCAGCCACATCGGCAGCTCAAGCGATCGCCGATGGCTACGAACCGATTGCCCTATCCTTTCGCTATGGTCAACGCCACGAGCGAGAATTGCTTGCCGCAAGGGAAGTTGCTGCCGCATTACAAATTCGCGAACATTTTATTGTCGATGTGAACCTATCGCAGTGGGGAGGATCGGCTTTGACTGATGGAAATATTGACGTGCCGACGGAGGGCGTGCAGGCGGGTGAAATACCGATTACCTATGTGCCAGGACGGAATACGGTGTTCATCGCGATCGCTCTATCCTTGGCTGAGGCAAAAGGCGCGGAGGTTATCTATTTGGGAATTAATGCGGTTGACTATTCGGGTTATCCCGATTGCCGTCCCAATTATTTGAAGGCATTTCAAAAGTTAGCCGAACTCTCTTCTAAGATCGGTGTGGAAGGAAATGCCCCTAAGTTGGTTGCACCATTGGTGATGGATTCTAAAACCGATATCGTGCGACGGGCGAAACGTTTGGGCGTACCAATCAACCTGACTTGGTCTTGTTATCAGGGTGGTGAAGTTCCCTGTGGGGTATGTGATTCCTGTCGCATTCGCGATAAAGCTATTCTCGAAGCTAACGCATAGTCCTAATCAAATATTAGTGCGCGGCTTCGCCGCGCACTAATATTTGATCAACGTCAGTTCGAGTTAATACCAAATCACAAAATGGCTACGCCATTTTGTGATTTGAAAAACCTTACTGGGTTTGGTTTTTAATTTCCAAAAGTGTAGCCACACTTTTGGAAATTGGTATAAGCTGGCAAATTTTAAAAGCCCAAAAGTAAAAGCCTTGCTCCGCAAGGCTTTTACTTTTGGTTTTGAGAAAGGGTTTGCGTAGCAAACCCTTTCTCAAAGCCCGTTTCAAATTATGCCGAATTCACGTTTGGTTAATCTGGTCTTCGAGAGGGAAGGGGGGAATCTATTGCTCAGATTTGATGGCGGCAGCCTGTTCTAGCAACGATTCGGCAAAGGCGATCGCTTGAGCCGCAGCGTTGGCAAATTCTTTGCTAGGGCTTTTGCCGTTGTTTTTTTTCTTGATTTCTTTCCTTGCCTGCGTCTCTGAACTTTCTTCAACCGTCATACCCGAAGCAATCTGCGCCAGTTCCTGTTTGCGCTCTTCCAACTCCAACAGGCGGATTTGTACTTGCGTGCGATCGGCTACGATTTGTTTGTTGACATGAAAGTGGCGATCGGCGATCGCCGCAATTAGCGGCTGGTGGGTAACGCAGAGAATCTGAGCGCTGCGGCTCAACTGCCATAGTTGGGTGGCGATCGCCTGAGCGACCCGACCCGATACTCCTGCATCGATCTCGTCAAATACCATCGTACCGACATGGGCATGGGCAAAGGTATCGGGGAGGGATTGAGCATCGTTGCTTTTCTGGCGCACAAAACAAGTTTTGAGGGCTAAAAGAAATCGACTCATTTCCCCACCCGAGGCTGTCTCTGCTAGTGGTTGTAAGGGTTCGCCAAGATTCGGACTGAACTCAAATACAATGCGATCGCTACCTAGAGCTGTCGGTTCGCTCGGATATATGCCCACTTGAAAGCGAACTTTTTCCATTGCCAACATTTTTAAGGCTTCGATTTGGGCTTTTTCTAGAGCAACGGCTGCTTGATTGCGTAGATCCGTGAGCTTTTTGCAAGCCTTGAGCAAAGCCTGCAAATCCGCTTCAGCTTTACGTTCTAAATCTTCTATGGAAATACTGCGATCAGTTAGTTCGGCGAGTTCATTTTGCAATTTTTGGGTATAGGCGATCGCCTCAGGGAGCGTGCCATACTTGCGACAAATATGTTTGATCTGATTAATTCGCTGTTCGATTATTTCCAATTGTTCGGGATCTGATTCCAGACGATTGGTGTAATTATTGATTTGCCGTCCTGCCTCTTCTACTTGGGCGAGGGCGCTCGAAACTAATTCGAGGATTCCCACTGCTTCGCGATCGAGGGCGACCATTTCCGTAAGGGTTGACTCCGCTTGCCCCAATAGGTCGGCACAGGCATTACCAAGATCATTCTGATAGATGGCTTCATAGACCGCATAGCCATGCTTTTGTAATTCCACGCTGTGGGCGAGACGTTGGCGATCGCCTTCTAGTTGTTCTAACTCTTCGGGATCTCCTAGATTTGCAGCTTCCAGTTCCTTTAACTGATACTGCAACATATCAAGGTGTTGTAAACGATTGCGTTCGTTTTGTTGTCTTTCTAATAAAGCTTTGCGCGATCGCTCTTTTATTTCAAATAGTCTGGCAACTTTTTGCCGTTGTGAAAATAAAGCCTGCTGGGAGATCCGATCACCAAAGCTATCCAGCCATTCTCGCTGTTGTGTAGCTTGACTGAGCAAAATGGTCTGCCCCTGCGCGGTAATTTCGACAAGGCGATCGCGTAGTTCTTGAATTTGTTGCTTATTGACAACCACGCCATTAACACGGGTGCGATTGCTGCGGACTGTAATCTCGCGGCTACAGACGAGCGTGTCAGCATCTAGGGCATCAATTTCCTGTAGCTCTAGCCATTGCGCGATCGCTTGATTTGTAGAAAAAGTTGCTTCGATATTGGCTCGCTCGGAGCCAGTTCTAAGCATCCGCGCCGATACCTTACCTCCAAGCGCCGCATCTAGAGCATCTAAGACGATTGATTTACCCGCACCTGTTTCTCCAGTGAGAATATTCAATCCCGCATATAGCTCTAGCTCGAGGCGATCAATCAGAGCAAAATTTTCGATTTTGAGACTCAGCAACATAGGTTTTTCTTATCATGCCCTTACCCTTGTTTTCCTTCCCGTAAGCCTAGGAGAAAACTTGATTTCCCACTTCCGCAGCATAGGATAGGGAGAAGGACTGTATTTTAGATCGGCAAGGTTTCTCCATTTAAAAGACGTTTGGATGCACTTAGTAATTCTTCTTCGAGATAGGGCTTAGTGAAGTATCCCTTTGCTCCTAGTTGAATGGCTGACTGACGGTGGCGATCGGCTCCGCGCGAGGTTAACATCGCGACAGGAATCTCCTTGAGTCGGGAATCCTTCTGCAATCTTGAGAGCAGATCCAATCCATCCATCCGTGGCATTTCAATATCACAGAAGATCATATCGCAGGGCAGCCCAGCACGGAGTTTTTCCCAAGCGTCTTGCCCGTCTTTTGCCTGTTCGACGCGATAGCCCACCTTCGCAAACGTTAAGGACAGTAGTTCGCGTACCGTAATCGAATCGTCAACAATGAGTACGGTCGGATCGACGGCAACATCTTCTTCCACGGTTGGCTGAATTGTTGCGCCAGAGGTGGAAGGACGCAACCTACCGCTAGCGATATCGAATAGTTCTAAAACGTTAGCGATCGCCATAACGCGACCATCCCCAAGCACCGTTGCACCTGCAATTCCCGCAGGTTGGGGAATGGGACCTTCTAACTGTTTAATTACGATCTCGTATTCACCGAGGAATTGATCGACCTGTAGGGCGAGGTAGCTCGTATCGTTGCGAAGAATGATAATGCAGAGTTCGTCGTTTTCCTGCTTACCATAGATGCTGCTGCGGCTGAGATGGCGGCTGTAGGAGAGCAGGTTCGAGAGATGCTGGAATGGCAAAACCGTATCGCGCCAAGGTAAGCAGGGCTGTCCTTTTTCGTTAAGAACGATTTGACTTTGTGGTACTTCCACCATATCCTCAAAGCCGTCAACGGGGAAGGCAATCCTCGCGCGATCGCTAATGCAGAACATCGCCTTGGAAATACTTAAGGTCAACGGCAAGCGAATGGTAAAGGTGGTTCCCTTGCCAATTACCGATTCTACGATAATGACACCCCGAATATCATCAAGACAGGTTTTGACTACGTCCAGCCCAACGCCGCGCCCTTTAAATTCATCGGCTTGAGCCGCCGTACTAAAGCCTGCTTCAAACAGCAGCGCATAAACCTCAGTATCGTTAAGGCGATCAACTTCAGCTTGCGATCGCACTCCCTTAGAAACAGCACTTTTCTTCACCCGATCGGGACTGATCCCCGCGCCATCGTCGCTAATAGAAATGACGGTTTGGTTACCTTGGTGATAGGCGCGTACCGTTAATCGACCAGTTGCCGATTTCCCTGCCGCTTGACGGGTGGCGGGATCTTCTAAACCATGGTCGATCGCATTGTTGACAAGGTGGGTAAGTGGGTCGGTCAAGGATTCTAAAATCGCTTTGTCGATCAGGGTTTCCCGCCCAAAGATCTCTAATTCGGCTTGTTTGCCAGTTTTAAGGGCGCGATCGCGAATACCTCTTGGTAGGCGATCGGCAATCTGCGCGAAGGGAACCATGCGTGATTGCTTGAGGTCATCTTGGACTTGGGTGGTAATCGTTCCCAACTGACGGGTTACCTGATCCGTTTCCCCCACCACGAACTCAATGTCGGAAGCAGATTCGCGAACTCGGACAATTAACTCAATGATTTCCTGCGAGAGGACGTGGAAGGTGTTGTAGCGATCGAACTCAATGCCTTCAAAGTCATTGCTAACCGAACTATTCGAGTTTGCGCCGTCATTGGCATAGGAAGTCTCAAAACTACTGTAAGAACGACCTCTTCCCGCAGTTAAGGAAGCTTCAAGTAAGGAGCGATCGTACTGATCCCGCATTCTTTGGGATACGTCGCTCAGTAATTGCACTTGATGTAACAAATTGGTAATGAACTGCTGTAGTCTCTCTTGATCCTGCTCCAACAGATTACGGTTGACAACCAGTTCCCCAACTAGGTTATTTAAACTATCGAGATACTTGACATCAACACGCATAGTCGTATCGGTCAACCTCTGCTTACGGGTAGTCGTAGGAGGTCGCACGGGAGCTTTAGTTTTGATTGGGCCAACATCCTTCGCAAATGCTGACTGAAGCATATTTTCCAATTCGTCAAAGTCATCGGCAGGCTTTGAAGGTACAGGAGGTATGGAGGTGAAATTGTTAGCGCCGTTTGTTTCCGCATCGATGGTATCCGCATCGCTCAGAAGTGCTTCTAGGGCATCAAAATCCATATCATCATTGTCAGGACTGTCGGGACTGACCACATTTTGATGACTCCTTGGTACATTGATAGAGGGAGTTACTTGACTAGCACCATTACTATTAATAGAGTTAATAGAACTACTGAATTGATCGGGCTGCTCACTATTTAAGCCCTCATCTGCAATATTAATAGAACTGCCAATCATGGCTTCTAAGTCATCGAAGTCAAAGTTGTCATCAATTCCATTGAGTTCTTCTGGTGGCAATTGATTCTCAGGTTCTAAGATGGGCTTTGCCTGAGAATCTTGGGTGAGAGGATAATCTAAGCCTAAATCATCTTGATTCAAATCAGAGAGAGGATCAGACTCATCAAAAACTATCGACTCGTCAATCGCCAAATCGCTACTCACGATTTCTTCAATGGATAGCGAATTATCTTCTATTTCATCATTACCTTGAAAGAAATCTACTAGGTTGTCAATGGTGGTAGTGGCAGTGCTTGGACTGTCAACTTCGAGATCGATGTCTTCTTGAGTTGTCAAGTTGGCTTCTATGGACTCTAATTCAAAGTCTTGAAATTCCTTATCTAACGCGCTATCTAATGCACCATCCAGCGCATTTGTTAAATCGGCAAATTCATCGCTTTGTGTCAGTTCTCTATTGTCATCGAAATCGAAGTCACTTTCCAATACCGTTAAGTCTTCTTCTCTAGCATTAACAAATAAATCTGCCAAGTCAGAGCTGTCTGTAAGTGACTCTTCAGCGATTAACTCTTCAGCGATTAACTCTTCAGCGATTAACTCTTCAGAAAAGGGCGCGATCGCTAAATCGACAGGACTTTCTACAGGTACGTCTTCATTCGTTACCATGTCTAAGAAGTCTAAATTGACATCCTCAGATTCCCCAAAATCTACAAATTCCTGTTGATTTAAGTCTTGAGGCTCTTCCGCTACGTCAAAGAAATCGCCAAGATCGTCAGTACTGGTGATGCTCTCAGCATAGCTAGCTAAATGGCGATCGTCTAGTTCATCGTTAATTTCATCATTAAATTCACCATTAATTTCATCATTAATATTGTGACTAGATGCAATTGCAGGGCTTTCGGATTCAGCAAAAAAATCAGCTAAGGATTCCGAATCACTGATTTCCTCTGCTACGTCATCTTCATAACTTAGTTCCTTGCTGGTGAAGGTAATGTCTTCGAGCTGTTCAGAGCGATCCAGAAATTCATCAGGATCGCCATTAATACTAAATTCTTGCTCAGCACGATCGACAGTAATATCGCCAAGATCTCCAATAGATTCAGAGCTAATAGATTCGGAACTGAGTTCCGAATTAACAAAGAAATCATCATCTAGTTGCTCGGATTGATCTAGCTGACTAAAGTTATCTTCTGTGCGATCACCCAAATCTTGTGCTGGCTCGTCCGTGGGAATATCATCTACCAAAGGATCGGCGGCGAGAGAACTATCGAAAGAGTTGTTAGCTGCAAAGAAATCATCTAAATTGTCGTCGCTATCCAACTGGCTAAATTCATCAATGGCATCAGAAAGATTAGATATCTCATTATGATCAGCATTATTGGCTGATTCCATAAAGAAGTCCTCTAGGCCCTCTTCGCTACTAATATCATCGGTAACATCAGTGTCTATAGCATCAGCACTATCGGTATTAATAGCATCAAAGAAGTTCTCTAAGCCCTCTTCACTACTAATATCATCGGTAATATCAGTGTCTATAGCATCAGCACTATCGGTACTAATACCATCAAAGAAATTCTCTAAGCCCTCTTCACTACTAATATCATCGTTACTAGTAGCATCGATATTGTTAGCATTGACAGTTTCACTTAAATTCGTGATTGCTTGATTCGTATCATCTAAATCGGAAATGCCTGCAAAGAAGCCACCCAGATCTTCGTTAGTTTCTTCATCCATCGATGTTGAAGAGTCATGACTTCTAACATCTTCTTTGAATGTTACTGATTCATCCAACTCATCACTATCGAAGCCGAGTTCGTCAAATATCTTTAATCCAGTAGTATCGAGGGGATCAGTGTCATTGCTCTGCAATTTTGCCTCTTGAGGAGGCTCAGATGTGGAATCACCTAACAAAACTCCATCAAGATTTTCATCAATTGCAAAGGGATCCTCCAGTAAGGTCATCCCTTCTTCAGAAAAAGTCAAAGCAAATGGCTCTATAGAACCATCATCATCATTACCATTCGCAAGGGCATTTTCCTGTCTGGCAATCTCGGCAAAATATTCTTCACTAGAGAGAGAGTCGGATTCATCCTGAGCATCAATCATAAGATTATGATCGCTAAGATAGCTATCGCTAAGATCGTCTAATTGCTCAGCAGATGATTCTGATAAATCGTAAAAATCGATATCATCAGTATTAATCTCACTAATGTTAATGTCATCAAATAGGTCAATCTGATCGATTTGGTCAAGGCGATCGCTAGTTGGTAGGTTATTCTCGATTTGAGGATTGTCGTTTTGCTCTAAAAGATCTAACCCTAAGTCCCTATCAAACTGCTCATCTTGATCGGTGGCCTTGCCAAAATCATTGCTAAATAGCTCCTCTATACTCGCTTGACTTGTTCGAGCATCTTCAGCATCTGTCTCAAATTCTGAGAAGTTATCAGTAACTTGGTTTAATGCACCGTCTAGATCGTCTGGGAAGAGGGAGTCTTCAGATGGGAAGAGGGAGTCCTCAGATTCTTCAGCCCTAATTTCAGCAGTTGAGTCTTCCGTGGAAAAATCACCAAACAATTGATCGATGCTAGATTCCTTATTATTTAAATTGGGGATTGTCTCATCATCATTACTAGAAGCATTGCCAAGTAGGTCAGCAAAATCATCGCGATTGTCAGATGAGCTTGTGACTCCTTGGTTTGACATATTTGTTTCATTGGATTCGATGTCTTCCCAAGCAGCATCAAAGTCAATGTCGTCGTTTTCAAAGAGAATTGCCAAGGACTTCAACTCTGAAGCCCCTACTTTTGGTCCATCAATATGTTGATTTTCGGCGACCTCATATTCACCATCCATCCAATCTATCTGATCGATTTGGCTTTCATTGACCTCAGACAGATCGAATATTTCTTCATTGACTTCACTAGTATCATCGGCAAACAGATCGATATCAATGGGATTGAGGTCGCGAGCTATATTGTCATGATCGGCAATCGACCGATCCTCAGCTATGGGCTCGTCATCAAAATCAATATCTCCAGAGGCAGTCGTGAAGATTGTGCTGACCTCGTCATCTTCTGGTTCAGAAAATCTATAGGGCAATAGACTTTGAATCTGGGAGGAGACCGCAATTTCTGCTTCGCGATTATCAAGTACTAAATCCTGAGCTTCCTTTAATTCTCTAATTAAAATTGGCGCGAGGGTTCTGTAGGAGTTATTAGGCTGAGCGATCGCATTTTTAATCTGGATGACCAAATTAGTCCAATTTCGCAGATCAAAGTTATTGCCAACTTCTTGAAAATAATTGCAAACCGTTTGTAACTGCGATCGGCTTTCAGGCGTATCCGCCGAGCGGAATAGTTGCAACATATCTCGCATTTTGGTCGTAACTTCCTTTTGAAATATCGACCTTTGGGAGACAATATCGGGTTGCTCTATGGGAGCAACTGCTTTTTCTGGAACTTTTTGACTAGACGTTTGGGTAGGTGCTTGGGCAGGTGTTTGGGTAGATACTTCACCATCTACCTCGGTGACTAACTGATTGAGATAGGCTTCTAACTCGGCAAATACAGGCTTAACACGATTATTGGTTTCAGCAGTTAGCTCGTCGGATATTTTGTAACCCCCTTGCAATTCTTCAAGGAGTTCTGACAGAGGATCGAAACCAGCCAGTAGCAAGCTTTTTAAGCGCTCGTCAACATTTATCTGTGAATTTTCCTTGAGGATCTTGAAAAAGTCTTCTAAGCGGTGGGCTACATGCTGGATGCTCCCCACACCCAACATGGCAGCTCCTCCCTTAATCGAATGCGCTGCCCGAAAAAGTTCGTTAATTGATTCGGAATCATCTAGGATTTCTTGCAAGTTTAAAACGCCTTGCTCAATTGTTTGAAGATGTTCTCGGGCTTCTTCGATGAAGTAACCCATGATGCGCTGCTGTTGTTGTTCCGAGTTCATGACAGAATCCTCTCAAAGATTAGGGTGTGAGTAGCTAGAGCTAGAGGTAATAATCCTAACGACCTCCCGTTGTTTTATCACCCGAATCAACGCGGAATCGTTCTACTGAATCCTGTAGACTGCGTGCAACACCTACTAGATTTTGTAGAGAGGCTGACACCCGCTGAGACTCTTGCGAAGTTTCTTGGGCAGTCAACTCAACTGATTGCATAACTTGCGATACGGTTCTTGATGTCTCGGTTTGTTTGACCGTATCTTCGGTAATTGATAGCACGAGGGTTTCGATGCGATGGGAAACTTGGATAATATCGGTAAGGGACTGGCGGGCTTGTTCAGCACGTTTTGTACCATCGATAACCTGTTGAGTACCAACTTCCATCGCTTGTTGCACATTACTGGTTTCACTCTGAATTTGCAATACGATCTGTTCGATTTCTTTAGAAGCTTTTGCCGCCCGATCCGCTAATTGGCGTACTTCATCCGCAACGATCGCGAAGCCTCTTCCCGCGTCACCTGCCCGTGCTGCTTCAATACTAGCGTTAAGCGCGAGTAAGTTGGTACGGGAAGCAATTTGGGAAATCAAACCAACGATCTTGGAAATTTCCTGCGAAGATTCGCCCAAACGCTTTACCTTTCTTGTCGTTTCGGCAACCGTTTCGCGAATGTCCAGAATACCTGCTACGGTACGTTCTACCGCGTCACCGCCCTTAATCGCAGTCTCAGAGGCGAGCTTAGCAACCTGATCGGCTTCACGGGCGCTCTCGGCTACCCGTTGAATGGATTCGGTCATCATCTGTACTGAATTTAAGGTCACGCTCAATTCTTCGGCTTGCCGCAATGCGTCCGATGACAAACTGCGGGCAAATGCTTCGTTTTCGCGGGAGCTTTCGTTTACCTGACGCGCCGCAATTTTTACTTGGTTAACGATCTCGCGCAGGTTTTGAATGGTCAGGTTAAAGGAGTCCGCCACCGCGCCGAGTACGTCAGCGGTTACCTCAGCCTGTACGGTCAAGTCACCTCTTGCCGCGCCTTCTACGTCATCAAGTAAACGAATTACCTGACGCTGTAGATCTTCTTTAGCCTGTTCTTGCTCGGCAGCTTTCCGTTGCGCTTCATTGGTGTTAGATACAATCGATTGAATCATTTGGTTAAAGCTAGCTGCCAATCTACCAAACTCATCTTCGCTGTAAACCACTGCACGGGGGCTCATATCGCCGCGAATTACGGCTTCAAACTGCGCTTGCAAGTTGGTGGTCGATTGGTCAATTAGTCGGGTGGAACGTTTGCCCAAGCCCCAAGCGATCGCACCACTTGCTAGGGCGGCGGCTCCAGCCATCATCCACCCAGTATTGCGCACCTGTTCCCGTTGTCCTTGGTCTTTGATCGTGCCTGTTGCAAAATTAGTAACCACACCTGCGGCGACCATAGCCACTACGCCTGCGGCGATCGCGGTGACTAGCCCTTTAGTTTTGAGGGGCATATTGTCAAAGGGAGAAAACAATCCACCTTGGTCGGAGGCTTCGGTGACAATATCCACGCCACCACGCTTGGCTCCAACGGGCGTATTGATATTCCCCAGCCCAAATAGCTCTGCTTCATTTTCTGATTGGTTAAACCTTGCAGTCGCGATGTCCTGACTGGCTACCGAGGTGGTATTACGACTAGAAGAGGTAGTAAAGTCCTGACCGCCAAAATCACTTAGCGATCGGTCAGACACCATCTGAGTTGCATCGGATTCGCCGAAAGAACTTGAAAAAGATGACTCACTAATATCATCAAAGTCATCAAATTCATCCATAAAGACTACATCGGTATCGGCGTTTAGGCTACCCGAGGGGCTACTGGGTTTATAGCTAGAACTAAATCCCGAGTCACCCGTAATTTGAGTTTCTGCACCATAGCTATACTGGTTAGAGCCATTCAGTGAAGAGTTAGAGCTAAAATCCTCAAAATCAAAATCTTCTGAACTCCCCGAACCACTACTTTGTCCACCACTGTCATTACTTGACCAAGAACCCTGCATATAGGTGGATTGGTTTGACTGGTTATATCGATTGCTTTCGTAACCGTACTGGTTACTACTAAAATCATCGTTAGCGCTTCCTAAGGCTCCAAGATTGTAACTATCATCATTGATATCTAATCTTTCTTTAGCCGCCGCAATACCACTATGGGCATACTCCAAAATTGAATTGTCGTCAGTTAGCTGCAAAACCGTTTGGTATTCGCCAATTGAATCCTGATAGCGCTCTAGGGCGAGATTGATATGGGCATGGAGTAAACGATACATCGGATCGCTAGGGCAAGCTTTAACAAGCTCTTGTGTCAATTTCCCAGCTTGATTGTAGTCTCCCTGCATGTAGGCTAAGGAAGCTTTTTCGTATTCTTTTTGGTATTGCGTACTAGAGGCCATTTGCTTTCTCCTAAAATCCCTAAAATCTCTGCCATTTGTGCGAAATCATTTTGAAATTACTTTCTTAATATTTTGTGCCTAGCCATGCTTTATGTCATTTACATATAGTGCATCTACATATAGTGCATCGACTTTGCCTAGGATGCCCACCGCGCCGATCTCAAAATATTGACTTGATCTAGCAGTTTTAACGGCTCGCTGTCTTCCATTATCCACTCACCTTTGATAAACGGAGCCATACTGTCAGAGCTATTTCTAGATACATTGAGTTTTGAAGAATCAAGCCAAGCCATTACACCAATCTGCTCTACTGCTAAGCCTAACATCATGCCCTGATCCTCAATGGCAATAATCGAGATTTCGGCTCGATCCGTATTCACGGGAGGAGTTTCTCCCAAGAACTGACCGAGATCGCCTACCCACACTACTCTACCCCGAATATTCACTGTACCTAGCAATAGGGGGGAGACATTAGGCATCGGATTTATGCGATCTGGCGCATATTCTAAAACTTGACTGACCCCAATTGCAGGTAAAGCAAATTCAATTCCAGAAGCTACAAAAAATCTTAAATGCAGCTCACCCTCTGGAGCTTCAATACCTTGATCGAAGTCAGTTGCTTGATCCTGTCCGATGCCAGGGAAGAATTCTTGGTTTCCTACCATAATTTGAGGATCTCTACCTTGCAAAATAGCAATTTTTAATAGCGAGTCTAGGAAGTCTTACATATTTTCAAAATTTGGAAAAAAACTTTGAAAATAAAACCTTGGAAATAAAACATCGAAAAATATTGAAAAAATCTTAAGGTATTGATGTTAACCAACAGCCCTTAAATAATCAAGAATTGTTCATAGTTTTAGCATTCTTCGTGAAATTATTAAGTTTTTCGTAATAACTGTTTTACAGTGCCAACTAACTCTTGAGGCTGAAAGGGCTTAGCTATATAGGCATCAGCCCCTTGCTTCATTCCCCAATAGCGATCAAATTCTTCACCCTTTGACGAACACATCACGACAGGAACGCGCTCGGTTTTGGGATCGGTTTTAATGCGACGGCATAGCTCATAGCCATTCATGCGGGGCATGACAATGTCCATGACGACGATATCTGGGCAACTACCTTGCATTTGCTCAAGAGCCTCTACACCATCGCCTGCTGTCTTAACATTTAGACCACTGCCTTTAAGTAAGTCCTCAATCATTTCTCTCTGTGTCACGCTGTCTTCAACCACCAGAACTGTACTCATACATGAATGCCCCGATAGGATTCTTCCACTAGCAACTCACCAAACGAATATATTAGGGTTAAATGATTGGCATTGTGCTTTGCCCATCTTAATTTTAAGTTAGCGGTTAATTTTTTATCTAACTGTTCATATCTTAGTCTTCTCCTTTCTAGAGATTTAGATTAGAGCCGAAAGTCAAGTCACAAAATAGCACGTATAGTGCTTTGTGCCCTCATTAAAGCCAAAGAATTTTTATTCATCTTGTGAAATCAGACTTTTCCCGATCGCCATCGATATTAACTGTATTAATACCAATTTCCAAAATGGCAACGCCATTTTGGAAATCTCCAAACCTTACTGGGTTTAGTTTTTAATTCACAAAAGTGTTGTCACACTTTCGTGAATTGGTATAACGTCAGTTCGGGTTAAGCTAGCAAATTGTAAAAGCCCAAGAGTAAAAGCCTTGCTACGCAAGGCTTTTACTCTTGGGCGTTGAGAAAGGGTTTGCGTAGCAAACCCTTTCTCAACGCCCGTTTCAAAATTTTTAAGTAACTCGATCAAGGGTGCGGTATTGAACCGCTTCCGCGACATGGGCAAGCTGAATGTTTTCGGCATGGGCGAGATCGGCGATCGTTCGGGATACTTTGAGGATCCTGTCTGTGGCTCTGGCTGATAAACCCAAACGCTTAATGGCGGTTTCTAAAAGCTCCCGCGAAGAATGATCCAGTACGCACCATTGGCGTAGATGTCTAGATTGCATCTGAGCGTTACAGTTGATTTTTATTTCTTGCTGAAACCGACTCTGTTGAATTTTTCGCGATGCTTGTACTCTCTCTTTAACGGCACTGGAGCCCTCCCCTTCAGGCGATCGCGTCATTTCTTCGGGTTTGAGCCGAGCAACTGTTACCTGTAGATCGATGCGATCCATTAGAGGTCCAGAGAGCTTTGCCCAATATTGTTCGCGCTGTCGTGGCGTACAAGTACAGGGCTGCACCGAGTCGCCATAATATCCGCACTGGCAAGGGTTTGTACTAGCGATCAAGGTAAATTGCGCTGGAAAGGTAACCGATTGACGGGTGCGGGAAATACTGACAAATCCATCCTCTAGAGGCTGGCGCAAAAATTCTAGGACATCCCGCTTAAATTCTGTTAGCTCGTCCAAAAAAAGTACTCCGTTCGTGGCAAGGGTAATTTCTCCAGGACGGGGAAAGCTACCGCCACCGACTAGGGATGGACCTGAGGCGGAATGGTGGGGGCTACGAAAGGGGCGATCGCTGACAAGTCCTTTACCTTTTAATAGTCCCGCAACAGAGTGAATTCTGGTCACTTCTAGGGCTTCATCAAAATTCATGTTGGGCAGAATGCTGGGCAATCGTCTTGCTAAAAGGGTTTTTCCCGATCCCGGAGGTCCGACAAAAATGAGATTATGTCCACCAGCAGCAGCTATTTCGAGAGCGCGGCGGGCATGTTGCTGTCCCTTTACATCTTTCAGATCGAGCTTAAAGTCGCTGTCATGCCATTTCAGTTCAGAATCGATGACCACTGGCTCATATTTGTTGGGATTAGCTAAGAAATCGCCAACTTCAGTAATACTTTGTAAGCCATATACAGCTAGTCCCTTAACTAAGGCTGCTTCTTGGGCATTTTCCTTGGGTACGACGATCCCCATCATCCCTAAACGTTGGGCGGCGGCAGCGATCGGTAAGACTCCTGAGACTGGACGTAGTGAGCCATCAAGGGAAACCTCACCCAAGAATAGATAATCACCTAATAATTGGGGATTAACCTGTTCCGAAGCGGCAAGGATGCCAATACTAATTGGTAGATCGAAAATCGGTCCCTCTTTGCGAAGATCGGCAGGGGTTAAATTAATAACAATCTTTCGCATTGGGAAGGCGAAACCTGCATTTTTGATAGCTGCTTTTACCCGTTCGCGGCTTTCTTGAACTGCGGTATCTGGTAATCCTACTAAAGTGATTCCAGGCAGTCCTCCCGATACATCTACCTCCACCCCCACTTGGATGGCATCGATCCCTAAAATTGCTGCACTCCAAACCCTTGCTAACACGTTTGACCTGTGAAAATTAGGTTTACAAATTCTTAGTTAATAAAGAATATCACAGTAAATTTACGAGTGTAAATTTACTGGGGAGCGACTTAGCAATCGGGATGCTCTGGTTAACCAAAGACCAAGAGTAAAAGCCTTGCTAAGCAAGGCTTTTACTCTTGGTCTTTGAGAAAGGGTTTGCGGAGCAAACCCTTTCTCAAAGCTTGTTTCAAATTATCCCAAACTCACATTAATTAAAATCCAGATCTAAGCCCTGCGGCGAACGCTGCGCGTTCGTCGCAGGGCTTAGGTGTTTATATTTAATCAAGTCCACTTATAGCTGCCGCCAGTTTTGTTAGGACAAAATCAAAACCCCAAAGAGAGTTGCCGCGCAGAGCGCGGCAACTCTCTTTGGGGTTTTATGTCCTGATACAGTTGGCGGAAGCTATATAACAATTCACGAAAGTGTGACAACACTTTTGGGAATTAAAGACCAAACCTAGCTAATTAATACCAAAGCTCAAAATGGCGTAGCCATTTTGAGCTTTGGTATTAATTAGCTGAATACTCAATATAGCAGTCCTAAATCATTTGTAGATTTTTGGGTTTGTGGAAGCGTCCCCCTTTTTTGGGGGACGCTTCCACAAACCATTTAGGATTGCTGTATCACGACTGACTTAGTAATTTTACATATCAGTAATTTTACATCTTTTAAATATTGAATATTGGGATTTAATATTTGGTATTTCTAAAAAAGAGTTAAAAGATTTATACGATAAAGATATTAATTCCTGACTTATTTAGTAGTGAAGATTTGATTGAAGATCTCAAAAATGTAAACAAGAAGATAAATGATTATCGATTTAATTGCCGATCCTAATAGTCTGACAAGCTAAGCGATCGCTCGTGAATATTTTGACCATGCACTTGACCATGCATTTGACCCTGTATATTTTGGAGATCGGTCATTTCTTCGCAGCTGATCTCAATCTTTTCATGCAATGAATCATGTAATGAATCATGCAAAAGTGCATTGAAATTGTTCATCGATTGCCATGACGGTTCAAAGGGATGAGCTGCTAAGCTACATGCCTCCCACGATGGGCTTACAGGAACATCTAATTTTCCACAAAATCCCCCTCTCCGACCTTCAGGACTGTAATGTTGACACAATCGACAAGCTGTAACCGAATTGTCTGAAGAGTTCATAGGTCTTAGTCTGACTTTGCCAAACTTAATATAAAAATCTATTAATAATTAAATTATGTCAGGTTGATAATTGAGGATAAATTGCGCTCAAGTTCATTGTTAGAGGCTATTTCAGCGATCCCCATCCCCGTTTGAATTTAATAATGTCTTAACTGACTTCTGTAATGCTTTGCTAACAATCTTTTTAGGATATTTACAAATGGAAATCAAACGCTTTAATAATTAAGAAAATATAAAAAACAATAAAAATGCTTTACTTGGTATCCAAGTGAGTATTTATACGCAGTATTTATGTGTGGTATTTATGTGTGGTATTTATACGCAGTATTTGTATTCAGCATTTATATTTAGTATTTAAAAATAATTTCTTTTTTATCTATCGTAACGAAAGAGTTATTTAGAATGTAAACCCCTAAAAGACAAGTTACGGTGCTTCGCGCCGTAACTTGTCTTTTAGGGGCTTGATTTGTCCTATTATCTTTTTTATTGCTATATCAATGCTTGAGTTAGTTAGGGTAAATTAACCCCCAAAAGATGATTTCTGGAAATTTGTGCTGGCAATCATGCCACTGTTCAGCTAATACCAATTCCTAAAAGTGTGGTTACACTTTTGGGAATTGAAAACCAAACCCAGTAAGGCTTTTAAAATCACAAAATGGCTACGCCATTTTGTGATTTGGTATATAGCTACAGTCACTTGAATTAGGACAAATCAAACCCCAAGAATTGACTGGCGGCGCGAAGCGCCGCCAGTCAATTCTTGGGGTTTATATCCTAGTACATTTGGCGATCGCTATACCAATTCACGAAAGTATGACAACACTTTTGTGAGTTATGCCAATTCCCAAAAGTATGGCTACACTTTTGGGAATTGAAAACCAAACCAAGTAAGGGTTTTAAAATCACAAAATGGCGTAGCCATTTTGTGATTTGGTATTAAACATCAAACCCAGTAAGGTTTTGAGATTCCCAAAATGGCAACGCCATTTTGGGAATTGGTATAAGAGATAGCTAGATGGTTAATTATTTTAAGGCTATCTTTTTGGGAACCGTAGTTTGACTTGCCGATGTTTCTACATTATTGGTTTCGCAAAGATGATCGGGCAAGGCAGAACCCGACGGATCGAGTTTGTTCGCTAGGTTGGGATATTTAATCCTGCCATGATTGCGCTCTTGCCAGACCTTAATAAATACGGGGGCAATACGGTCTAAGTCTTCCCAAGTTAAGGAGCAGTCTTTGAGTTGACCATCATTCCAGCGGGTTTCAAAGATTCTCATAAGCAGGCTCTTGGCGGCTTCGAGGGTGGTGTCTGTTCCAAGCGATCGCAAAGCTGCTTCACAGGCATCAGCCAGCATGACAATTCCCGTTTCGCGAGATTGGGGAATGGGACCAACATAACGAAAATCTGACTCATAGACTCGATCCGATCGCTTTTGGGCTTGGCAATAAAAGTAGGTAATTGCGATCGTTCCCTGATGTTCGGGGATAAAGGCTTGCAGCATTTCAGGAAGGTGATATTTCTGAGCGAGTTTTATGCCGCCTGAAACATGCTCTTTCACAATTTGGGCGCTTTCCCAAGGATCGTTCAGAAGGTCATGGGGATTGGGTTGTCCCATTTGATTTTCAATAAAATACTCTGGGCGCAGGGTTTTACCAATATCGTGATAGAGCGTACCCGTTCTGACTAGAGTAGTATCTGCACCCAGTTCGCGGGCGGCAGCTTCGGCAAGATTAGCTACAAATAATGTATGTTGAAAAGTACCAGGGGTTTCCGTTACCAAGAGGCGCAGCAGGGGGCGATCGAGGTTGGCTAGCTCCGCTAGACGGAATGGAGTTAAGGCGTAGGCAATATGCTCAAGGTAGGGAATTGCGCCGAGGGCAACGATCGCGGCAATGATGCCTCCCGATGCGTACTGAAGTGCAGTAATCGCCATCAGTACGGGGGGAGTCGATCCTGCGATAATCGCGATCGCAATATATACTAATGCTTGCAAAAATCCGACTAAGAGCCCCGTGGCGGCAAGGTGCGATCGCGTTAAAGGGCGATTTGTGATTGCGGCTGCAACAATTGCGCCCACTAATACAGGCGCGAGGGATAATAGATTGGCACTGATAGCGATCGCTAATAAACCTGATATCAGCAAAGTAATTAGGAGTGCTAGCCGCGAACTATAAAAGCTGCCAATAATTAAGCCCATACTCGCTAAGGGCACAAATACGAGCATATTGGGAGCCATAATGACGGTGGCAAGGGTGCTACCCGTACAGACTATGCCTAGCGCTAACAGATCTTTGACATGGAGTTTGACCTTTAGTAAATATTGCCATCGCTGGTTAGCATAGCCAAAGATGCCGAAAGCAAGTGCTGTGGTTAAGGTCAGTAAAACTAACCTTTTAATATTGACCTGTCTTTGGGTCATTTTGAGTTCGTCTAAAATGACAAACTGTCGCTCCGTAATTTTTTCGCCGCCTTTAACGATCAAGTCCCCAACTTGCAGAGCCACTCGCTGAGTTTGGACAGATTCGGAGGCTTTGATCGCTCTTTCGGTTGTACCAACATAGTCAATGGTTAGATTGGGTTTAACTGCGGAACGAATTAGGGCGATCGCCATCATGCGATGATCTTCATTGGTGGGCAGATTGCTCAGATTGGTAAGGCGTTTTAAGAGCATATCGTCGGGCAATCCCGCGACAATGCCTGCGGACTGTACCTCAAGCAAGGCTTGTCGCGTTAGTTTCTTGCAGTTTTCCCATTCCTCATTGGACATTTCTAAGAGGCGATCGCGAAACATTTCGGGACCTTTTGCCGCCTTATCCTGAGTCATCGCATAGGCTCTACGAACCTCAGTTATCTTATTGAGGAGCCTTTGGTAGTCTTGAGGGAGCGCATTGAGTTTATAGGTCGTTAACTCGGCTAAGGCTACGGAAGGTGACTCTTTGTCTCTATTGATTGCACTGGTAATCGCACTTGATATCGAGCCCTGATTGCTAACATTAGTAGCAAGTTTATTGGCTTTATCTTGTAACTGCACCCACTCAGGCTCGGAAATCCTCCTAAGATATCGCTGTACGTCATCGCTAAGAATTTGGCGATCGACATAGGGTAAATTCCCTGATGATATGCGTAAGTTGTCCCCTACCTGCAATAGTTCTTCAAGATGCTTAACAGCACTAGCATCCGACTCAGGATTGCTGCGATAGACAGGAATTACTTGCTGTTTGGCTATTTCCTTAGCCTGTCTAGTTGCTTCGATGTCAGTTGCTTCGATACTTTTAGGCGATCGCAAATCTTGATCGACAAAAGTGCCAATGTCTAACCTCGGCTCAGAATAAAAGCGAATGCTGAGGGAGGAAATTAGGCAAACAAAGGTAATTCCTATAACCGCTCTACCAGACCACTTTCGGGAAATGCGATGGGTCGTTTTAGGGAGCAGAGATGAGTGGTTGGGAGCAATTCCCATAGTTTGATTACTCTAGTTAAAAAGGTTCGTAAGAACAAATGCAGCTTAAATTTATGATTCAGGCGATCTGGCGATCTCATTCAGACTTCTAGATGTACCAGATTTTCAAGGTTAATTTCAATCAATAAACGCAAAATCTCGTCACTATTTTGAGGTCGATTGGCGCAAGGCTTTAGAAATCAAGCATTCTGACCATGGTTAACTTAAGCTAAAAACTGCGGCGCACTCTGCGCGTGCGCCGCAGTTTTTAGGGTTTTAAAAGATCATGGACAGATCATGGACATAACTGCGGTTAAGATCTGCGCTCAAGAGGGCGAGGCAAATACCATAGCCCCTGACCTCTTGATCTAGATAATTTATCGTTGTAATTCATCGTTAATTTGAATAGGGAGAGTAAGACATAAGCCGGGTTCTGTTTCGGGAGTTTTATCAACTACCCTAGCGGTTATCTATCTGGGATGTTTGTTACCAAACACCTCATGCGGCACACACTCAATGGCGATCGCCTAGCTTTCGCTAAATAATCGCATTAAGCAACGGACATAGGATCGACTGAAGATCGCAACACCTATATCCTCTCGCCTTGCTTCCAACTGGGGTTTACCGAGCCAGAGCCTCACGACTCTGCTGGTGCGCTCTTAACGCACCTTTGCACCCTTACCAGTTGATCTCTCAACTGGCGGTATCTTTCTGTGGCACTATCCTCACGATCGCTCGCACTGGGCATTATCCAGCAGCCTGATCTTCATGGAAGCCCGGACTTTCCTCAAAACCTATACTCAAAAACATTTTGCAATGACTTTTGAGTCAGATTTCGCAACCACTCGCTTGCTCTCCCTTATTACCATTATGTACCAAAGGACGTTACGGTACAAAGTGTGGCTTCTAGTATTCTCTAGTATTCTTGGGTTGGGCGATGGTTGCAAAAAATTATTAAGTAAGCAACTGGATACAATTAAATATAAAACTCTAAAACCTATAGCGCACGCGCAGCGTGCGCTATAGGTTTTAGTTATGTTTTTTAATTATGCCCAGCTACTTAAGTGGGCTTAATTAAATCTAAAAAACCTAAAATCTGCGGCGCACGCGCAGCGTGCGCCGCAGATTTTAGGTCTGGATTTTAATTGTGTTGAGGTGCTTAGCAAAAAATTAATGCAAAAAATTAATACATTAATTTCGATAATTTCATGCAAAAACTGGTATAAGTATGCGGAAATAATGTTTATCAAAATCAAGTTGTTTTGCTAAACTATCTGGTTATTCGGGGCTAATCTTAAAAAGCCTTAATATTGAATGCCCAACTCATATAAACAATTTTACATTCTTTGATTACAGGTGTGAGTGACTAACTAAATGATGAAACACTTCTCCAAAGGGATGTACACGCTGATTTTGTCCTTGATGTTGGTAATTGTTGCAGGAGTTTCACAAGCTGCTGCCGCAAACTTATTGAGGGTTTTGGTCAGAGAGGAAAATGGCTCTAAAATGTCTGTAGCTGTGACCCAACCAGCAACTCTACAAACTTCAGGACAAGCGAGCCGTCGTCTCGATCCTGGTAAATGGTATACGTTACCGCTTACCTCGGCATATCGCATTACCCCTAGCAATAACGGATTGGTGCAGGTTGGCAGTAATCTTTATCCAGGTGAAATTGAACTTCGTGCTTGGAATAATAAGGCGATCGCTGTTAACGTACTCTCCCTTGAGGAATATCTTCGTAGCGTGGTTCCCAGTGAAATGCCTGCCAGTTGGCATATGGACGCATTAATGGCGCAAGCAGTGGCTGCTCGTAGTTATGCTGTTAATACCCAAAGGCAGCGCAAATGGGGCGAGGCTCCCTACGATCTAGTCAGCGATACGCGCGATCAGGTATATAAAGGCTTCTATCGTTTCGACCCCCAAACAGGGCAAGCGATCGCCTTAATTCACAGTCGTAGCGATCAGGCGGTTGCTTCCACGGCGGGCTATATGCTTCGCCCAGGATTTAAGGGTTATTACCGCGCCCGTCTTCCCCGCAACTGGATTAGTTGGGGTGGTGGATATATGCCTGTCTCTGACGGGCAACACCTCGATCAAGAAATGACGCAACAGATGGCTGAAAATGGCTGGAACTGGGTGCAGATTCTCTCTTGGTGGTATCGTGATCAACCCATTAAAAACTAATAAATTAAGTAGCTAAACCCTAACAATTTGCTTAGGACATAAAACTCCAAAGATGAGTGGCGGCGCTTCGCGCCGCCACTCATCTTTATCTATAATTCACGGCAATTAACTATGGCAATTAACTATGGCAATTAACAAGTTATCTGAAGTCGAGATTTCGTCAGCGATCGCTCAACTAGCGGGTTGGGCTGTGGTTAATGGCAAGTTACAAAAAAACTTTAAGTTTCGTGATTTTGTAGAAGCCTTTGGCTTTATTAGTAAAGTTGCGATCGTTGCTGACAAGATGGGACATCATCCCGAACTTTTTAATGTATATAACAAAGTGACGATCGACCTGACTACCCATGATGCCAATGGGATTAGCGCCCTTGATTTTGAATTAGCACAAAAAATAGACCGACTTTTATAGCATTTTTCATTGCCGACCATTTAACAAAAAGGGGCGCTTTGCGCCCCTTTTTGTTAGCAATGACGCTTTTGGTGCCATTGCCATGCATGGCGCAAAATCAGATTTAGATCGGCGTATTTAGGTTGCCAATTTAAAATTTTTCTAGCCTTCTCGCTGCTGCCCACTAACGCAGGTGGATCACCTGCACGGCGATCGCCCATTACCACAGCGATCGGCTTGCCCGTGATTTGCTTTGCCGCATCGATGACCTCTTTAACAGAAAAGCCATTACCATTACCGAGATTAAAGATTTCACTCCTGTTTCCATCGAGTAAATATTGCAATCCTAATACATGGGCATCGGCAAGATCAGTAACATGAATATAGTCGCGAATGCAAGTTCCATCGGCGGTTGGATAGTCGGATCCATAGACTGTAATGGCATCGCGTTTACCCATTGCTGTTTGTAAAACTAGGGGAATTAAATGGGTCTCAGGATCGTGATCCTCACCGATTTCTCCCATGGGATCGGCTCCTGCGGCATTGAAATAGCGAAAAATTACCGACTTAAGACCATAGGCAACATCGAAATCTTGCAAAATACGCTCGACCATCAGTTTGGTAGCCCCATAGGGATTAATCGGCGCTTGGGGATGATCTTCAGTAATTGGTATTTGTTGGGGTACGCCATAACTGGCACAGGTGGAGGAAAAAACAAAGTTTTTGACATTTGCTGCAACCATTGCCTCCAACAGGGATAAAGTGCCAACGACATTGTTGCGATAGTATTTATCTGGTTGGCTGACAGATTCGCCCACATAGGCATAGGCGGCAAAATGCATGACAGCGCTAATTTGGTGATCGCTAAATAGGCGATCCAGTAATGGGCGATCGTTTGTATCTCCAATAATTAATTCAGCATCGAGCGTTGCGGCAATATCTTGATGCCCATAAACAAGACTATCTAAAATCAAAACCTGATAGCCAGACAGTTGTAAAGCTTTTACGGCATGGGAACCGATATAGCCTGCCCCACCTGTGACCAAAATGGTTTGCTTACTCATTGCGTTTGATGATTTTTATTAATTAACTCAAGTCGTGACTTGAGAATATCAAAAATATCAGGCGGAATATGGGTACGGAGCGATCGCCCCAAACGATTTTTCTTCTGAGCTATTTGTAAACAATCGAGCTTTTGGCATAGGTATGCCGAGCGTCCCATGCCTTGATCGAGCTGGATCTGAAAATGTTGATGGACATTTTCCCGATCATTACGATCATCTTGATCGTTTTGATCAGGAGCGATCGGTACACGTACGACACGCCAGAAATTATCGCGCAAAGCAATACATTGACAACTAACACAACGTCGGTGCAGCTTCAGAGCCAAACTAATTTACTCCTTATCCTTATGTGGTAGCGCTAAATAGGTAAGGATGGGCGGCGCTTTGCGCCGCCCATCCTTACCTTATTTTCATTGACATGCCTAGTTATTCTCGTCGTCCTCATCTTGGTCAAAACTATGCAAGACAACCCGATTTTCTCCAGCCCTTGTGGAGGCGGCTTCCATCTTGCGATCTTCTTCGTTGTAATCGTACTTCGCCAAATTTTTAATATCGATTTTCCAACCAGTGAGACGAGCAGCCAAGCGAACATTTTGCCCTTCTTTACCGATCGCCAAACTCAACTGATCCTCAGGTACTAGCACATGGGCAATTCTCTCATCGGCGTTAATCAACCGCACTTCCTGAATTCTGGCAGGGCTTAGCGAATTGGCAATATAAGTTGAAGGGTCGGGTGACCAGCGAATTACATCAATCTTTTCACCGCGCAATTCGGATACGACAGCCTGAATTCTGGCTCCGCGTGCGCCAATACAAGCACCCACAGGATCGACATCCCGTTCGAGGGTATCTACGGCAATTTTTGTCCGAGGTCCTACCGCAGGTGATGGTGGATTGGCTTCTCTCGCCACTGCCACAATCCGCACGATTTCTTCCTCGATCTCAGGCACTTCATTGGCAAATAGGTACACGACTAGCCCAGCATCTGCTCGCGATACTAATAGTTGGGGACCTCGACGCGATCCCTCAAATACTTTCTTCAAATACACCTTGAGGGTCATGTTCGGACGATAGGGTCTTTCGCCCGCTAGTTGTTCACGTTTGGGAAGTTCTGCTTCGACCTCAGGTTGACCAAATCCACTACTGACTGCAACAATAACCGAGGTGGTTTCAAAACGAAGTACGCGCCCTTGGAGCACAGTCCCCTCAACATCTTGAAACTCTTCTTGAATGATTTTGCGTTGCTGATCTCTGAGCTTTTGCGCTAATACTTGCTTGGTCTGGATTGCCGCCATCCGACCAAAATCCCCTTGTTCTGGAGTGACATCGACGACTACAGTTCCGCCTGCTTGAGCTTCAGGTGCAACTTCCCGTACCTCTAACAATCCAATTTCATGATCGGCATCGCTA
Organism: Pseudanabaena sp. UWO310; assembly: GCF_006861605.1. Classification (NCBI taxonomy): domain Bacteria; kingdom Bacillati; phylum Cyanobacteriota; class Cyanophyceae; order Pseudanabaenales; family Pseudanabaenaceae; genus Pseudanabaena; species Pseudanabaena sp. UWO310. The sequence continues at coordinate 60,247 of NZ_SELU01000002.1, forward strand.
ACTTCATTAACGATCGTTTTGGTCGCTAAAACTCGAAATCCTTCACCTTCGAGATCGAGTTCTACATCAAAGTTATTAAAATGCTCTTCTTCAAAATTAATACCATCGGAGCGATAGGTTTTCCGAAAGCGTTCGTAACCCTTGAGTAAGGCTTCGCGTAACGCATTTTGGACGGCATGTTTGGGAAGATTTCGCTCTTTGCTAATCACTTCTACCATCTGTCCCAATCCAGGTAAATTCAACAATGACATAAATTTTGCTCGCTATGATAAAAACTAAATAATTTCAAAATGTGAAGGTTAGGATGTCGTCAAGCCCTTGGCATCCCATATACGCAGTCGGGCTGATTAATTGCTTATGCCGCTTTTCTTGATTGCCGATCTATTCCATTTTTGCTAGTTCAACGCGATCGACAAGTTCGCGGGGAATATTTACAATTCGACCTTTGATACTAATGGTTACATGGGTTTCGTTTCTTGCCATGAGATGACCACTCCAGCTTTGTTTACCATCATGGGGAACGGTCGTACTGACGTTGATCATAAAGCCTCGGAAAGCGACAAACTCGCGATCGCCCTGTAACTGCCGTTCGGCACCTGGGCTAGAAATTTCTAACACATAGGCATGGGGAATTAAGTCGATCTCATCGAGGACAGCCTCCAGAGCACGGCTCATTCTTTCACAGTCATCTAATCCTGTATCTTGGTCGAGATTGCGAATATCGACCCGCAACACGATCGGGTTTTTATTGGTATGCAGCACCACATCGACCACCTCTAACCCAAGGGGCGAGGCCACTTCTTCAGCAGTTTGAAAAATTTGCGGAATTAGAGGATGACTCATAAATAAAATTGTGATCTGAGCGTTGATTTATGCTTTTGATGCGAGCTTTGATAAGGAGAAATCACGAAGAGTGAAATCTTCTCGAAGCAGTTTGAAAGGACAAATTAAAAACAAAAAAGTGGGACATTTGCCCACTTTTGCAGTGATTTTAACTGTAACCGATCGCTGCAAAAAACATCACAGGTGCGATGCTCTAGCTGCTATAGACTCTAGTCTTACCTGCAAAATAACAAACAGGTAGTAATCGAGTTTACTTCTTCGGAGCTTGCGTACTATCGGGAAAACACAATTATCTTTGCGTTTACTTCTTGCAAGTATTTGCAAACGTCGAGACTTGTCGACTAGTACTTAAATTTATTCTATCACGCCCCTTTAGCATCTAGAACAAGATAGGACTTTTTACGACAATTTTGTCATCATACGATGGGTAAAAGTAGCATTAAAAGAACCAGAGAGCATACCGCCCGCGCAGCGGGCGGTATGCTCTTCTGGTTTTTAAGTTTACTTATGTCTAGCTACTAGCTCAGGACGTTCTTCGGGAACTATTGCTCCCTGTATGGGGCATACCTGTAGGCAAACTCCACAGTCAATACAGATTTTAGGATCAATCCTAAACCAAATAGTTCCCTTAACATTTGCCCCCTCGCCTTGTTCAATACAAGCTACGGGGCAGGCAGGGACGCATTCTGCTATGCCTTCACATATATTTGATGCGATCGTGTAAGCCATGTGGGTTCTATATCCTAGAGTTCTTAATGTAACAAAAATAACAAAATATAACTTATGCATAACCGATATATAACTTTTTTACGAAAAAAAGGCATAGGTTAGGCGTTGCGCTTTCTGTTTTTCCATGTAAGATACATACATCGCAGCTAGGCTGTAGGAAGTTAGCTGCATAAATCAAACCAAATTTTTCGTCGCTAGGCGATTTCAACTATTAAATTGGGTAGTTTGTAACTTCTCTATAACTGAAGTAGGTCTTAGCATAGGGCAATATGATCTACCAAGCATATGTAGTTCCAAGCTGCAATCGGTAACATTTCTAGATATGTAACTAGCTACTGTTGCTCCAATTATCCAATATTCTTCTTTGATAGTTAAGTAGCTTAGAAATAGCGATTCTAAGTGGTGATGGTGGTGCTAAAGTCCATACTTTCTATCTTGTTAATCGCATAGATTCACCAGATCTTTTGCAGATCATCTATAAAAATTCACAAAATAGGTTTATAAAGTAATGAAATACTTATCCTCTGCCATTCTTTCAACTGTCGGTGTAGTTGCTGTTTCCTTTTCTACAGGTGCTGCAAATGCTGCAAGTTTTAGTTATGGCGATCTTATTATATCGACAGGTGCTCTAAGCGGTGCTGCATCAATCAACTTTGCTAATGGCACTGGTTGGTCTGGAAACTACAATTTAGTAAATGGTAGCGTTGTCAATCAATACGCTAATCCTTTAGGTAATGTTGGCCCTTACTCTGCTACTGAGCCTACGGGTGCTTCTATTCCAGGACTTAACTCTGGTTCTGCTACCTATACCTTCTCTGCCCCCGTTTCATCCTTTGCTTTCCTTTGGGGTTCGATCGATCCTGGCAACTCAATAACCATTAATTACAATGATGCGCCTTCCGATACAATTACGGGAGCACTAATTGCCTCTCAACTTGGACTCACTGCTGATGGCAGTTGGACGAGCCCAACCAGCAATGCTGTTTTAACTTTTGCTGACGATGCACTTGACAAGGCTATTACATCGATTACTTTCCAATCATCGACAATTGCCTTTGAAGTTGCTCCAGTGCCCGTACCCGTTCCTGCCATTGTGCCTGGTATTGCTTTAGCTGCTGCTTTCTTTGGTGGCAAGGCTATCAAGCGTAATAAGAAGGCTAGTGATTCTGTTGCTTAATTCTGATTAAGTAGCAAAAACATACATTCAGGTAGCAGTTACCTGTCAGTATTAAAAGGAAGCCGAAGATAGCAATTTGCTATCTTCGGCTTTTATGCAGCGATGTCAATAGTTAATAAGGTTTTATGAAAACGTTACAGCTAGGTACCAGCTGGTTTTTGGAAGAGGCAGGTGGATTGGCGCGGGTTTATTACGGATGTGTGAACTATCTGCCACAAGTAGGGGTTGGGGTAAGTGGTTTAGTGGCTGGTTCCGATCGCGTTGAGCAAAGCTCTAGAGGATTAGTACAAACCTTTGCTAGTACGCATAGTGGAACTTTACAGCGATCGCTAGGTGTCCGAAAAGCCTTTAAACAGGTCATCAGCAATTCCCAATTTGATTTGGTCGCGTCGCATTTTGCCCTATATACCTTTCCCATTCTCGATCGCTTAGGTAAACTGCCGTTGGTGATTCATTTTCATGGTCCTTGGGCTTTGGAGAGTAAAGCGGAAGGGGCGGGAAAATTATCGGTTTTTGGGAAATGGGCGATCGAGAAATTGGTCTATGGTCGGGCGGATGGATTTATTGTTTTGTCGGAGGCCTTTCGGCAGATTTTACATAAAACCTATGGTGTGCCGTTAGAAAAGATTTTTATTGTAGGCGGTGGTATTGATACCGCCGAATTTAAGGTGGATTTAACGATCGCCCAAGCTAGAGAAAGATTGGGCTGGGCGCAGGATCGAAGGATTATTCTCTGTGTGCGCCGACTGGTGCAGCGTATGGGTTTGGATAACTTAATTGCCGCGATCGCTCAAGTCCGTCAGCAGTATCCTGAGGTTTTACTTTTGATTGCTGGGAAAGGAGCGATCGCTGAGAGTCTGCGATCGCAGATTCAGCAATTACAACTGGAAGACTCGGTAAAACTATTGGGATTTGTTGCCGATTGCGACTTGCCGATCGCCTATCGAGCAGCGGAGTTATCGATCATTCCCAGTGTATCGCTAGAAGGTTTTGGACTAATTGCGATCGAGTCTCTGGCGGCTGGCACACCTGTATTGGGAACACCCATTGGTGGTATTCCTGAAATTTTGCAGCCATTTTCTACGGATCTCATCTTGGAGGGCAGTACGACTAGTCAATTAGCACAAGGAATAATTGAAGCCTTGTCAGGGCAAAGGCAAATGCCAAAGAGCGAAGCCTGTCAAGATTACGTTCGGCAAAATTATGATTGGCAAGTAATTGCCCAGCAAATGAAATTGGTTTACGAGCAGGTGCTCCAGCGATAGAGTTTATACCAAATCACAAAATGGCGTAGCCATTTTGTGATTTAAAAACCCTTATTGGGTTTAGTTTTCAATTCCCAAAAGTGTAGCCACACTTTTGGGAATTGGTATTAATACTAATTCACGAAAGTGTTGTCACACTTTCGTGAATTAGCGTCAGTTCTGGTTAAGATGGCAAATTCTCAAAGCCCACAAGTAAAAGCCTTGCGTAGCAAGGCTTTTACTTGTGAGTTTTGAGAAAGGGTTTGCTACGCAAACCCTTTCTCAAAGCTCGTTTCAAATTATCCCGAACTCACGTTGAATTAAAAAACAAACCCAATAAGTTATACCAAAACTAAAAATGGCGTAGCCATTTTTAGTTTTGGTATAACTTATTGGACTGGGGCTATTTGGGGTCTTCGATCGCTCCGAGGGCAATGAGCTTAGCTTTTTGGGCAGGGGTTAACCCCGTGGCATCGGTAATATTTAGCCCTTCATAGGGGCGTGGCTCTCGATAGGTTCTGATACATTCGCCAGTTTTGACATCCCATAGCTTGACGGTTTCATCACGGCTACTACTCGCCAGAAAATTACCATCCGTGGAAAATTTCACCGCATAAACAGTTCCCGTATGCCCGATTAGCTTATTAATTGGTTTACCACTTTGCCAGTCCCAAATGTTGATTTTGGTATCTTCACCCGCACTAGCCAGTAAGATGCCCTTGGGATCGGCCGCAATAGTTAAGATATTACCCTCATGTCCTAGCCCCTCAGATACCAGTTCGCCATTCTGAATATTCCATCGATAAATGAATTTTTCGCCACAACCAAAGGCTAGATGGGGGTGCAATGGCATGAAGGTAATATTGGAAGTTAGGGAGGTCAGTTGATTGAGCGTATGGAGGCAGTTGCCCGTATGGGTGTCCCAGATCTTGACGGTTTTATCGCGGCTACTGCTAATGAGATGGCGATTGTCGGGACTAAAAGCGATCGCTAAGATTGCCGCCGTATGCCCCTGTAGCACTTGAAAACATTCGCCAGTGACAATATCTCTTAACTTAATTTCCTTGCTAGTTTCACCTGTAGCTAGCAACTTTCCGTCATGACTAAATACCAAGGTGCGGGCGAGATCGGGATGTTCGCTAATTGTGGCTAGGCAGTTGCCGCTGCTGACATCCCATAATTTGATCGTGCAGTCTTCGGCGCAACTTGCCAATAGAGTACCGCTAGGACTAAAGGCAACTTGCCATACATGTCCAGCATGACCATGTAAAGCCCGAATACATTTACCTGACTGGACATCCCAGAGGCGAATAATGGAGTCGTCACCACCACTGGCGAGGAGGCTTTGTTCGAAATTAAACACCACGGAGCGGATGGCATTGGTATAGCCCTGTAAGATCCGAAACTGCTGTCCTGAGGTGACTTCCCAGAGATTGAGTAGATGCTCGTTGGAAATATTTCCCGATGTTTGGCTATCGTTTTGGTTACTGGGTGTTGACCACGATCGCCCTGTATGTCCTTGAAAAGTCCGCATACAGAAACCTGTATCGATCTCCCAAAGCTTAACCATTTCATCGCCGCTACTACTGGCAAGCTCTAAGCGCGTGGGATGAAAGGCGACGGAGCGCACCCAATGGTTATGCCCTGTTAAGGTTTTAAAGCATTGAGCGGTTTTGAGATCCCAAAGCCGAATCGTGCGATCGCCGCTACCCGTCGCAAGGGTCGAGCCATCATGGCTAAAGTCAACCGCAAACACCGTATGGGTATGACCAGTAAAGGTCTTAATGCAATTACCTGTTTCGACATTCCATAGTCGCGTGGTTTTATCTTCACTACCACTGGCGAGGATGTTGCTACTTTTGCTAAAGGCGATCGACCAGATGATATCTTCGTGCCCTTCAAGCATACGAATACATTCACCCTGATCGATATCCCATATTCGCACCGTACAATCATCACTGCTGCTTGCCAGCAAGTTGCCTTGATTGCTAAAAGTCACTGCTTCGACAATATCCTCATGACCATGAAATATCTTGATGCATTGTCCTGATTTCCATAGGCGCACAGTGCGATCGGCGTGTCCGCTTGCCAAAATTGTGCCGTCAGGGCTAAAGGCAACGGACATAACCGCACCGATATACCCTTGCAAAGTATTTAAACAATCGCCCGTCGATACATCCCATAATTTGATCGATTGATCAATGCTACTGCTAGCTAAGATCGAGCCTTCAGGATTAAAAGAGACCGAAACGACCCATCCTTTATGTCCACGATAGGTTAGTAATGGCTTGCCATCACTAACTCGCCACAGATGAATATCTCCTTTCGTATCGCCGATCGCTAATAGTTTGCCATCAGCGCTAAAGTCTACCGACAGGACTCCGCCAATTACTTCCGCAAATACGGATTTAATCAGCGCTGTTTTGGCAAAGTTAACTCGATGGAGCTTCACTTCCGACAAGTAAGCTTGACGAATGGCTAGATAGGAAAAGTCCTTACCTGTTAAATCAAAGTCGAGATGACATAACAAATTAATAATATTGCCACCGCCATAGCCAAAGGTGGACTTAAGCTCGCCATCGGGACGCAGTTCACGTCGGCGCAATTCCTCAAGGGGATGAAATAGCTCTTTGGCTACCATCTGATTGCTACCCAAACGTCCTAAGAGTTTAGCAATCAAGGGTTCTAAAATTAACCGAATTTGACTTTGGCGAACGTAGTCCTTTGCCGTGGCTTTAATTAAAGCGTAGTGGCGGAGGTAGAAAAGTTGGCGATTGAGTTTTGATTGAATGCTTGGCAAAATTCCGAGGGGATGCTCTTGGGTAATTTCTTGATAGATTTGCTCGATCAGGAGATTGGTGACGAACTCCATTACCACGGGCTGCTGTGTAAAGCCTGCGGCAGTATGCTCGACAAGAGAGCGTCGTTTTAGCGATCGCAGAGACATCATCAGATGATTTTGCTCCATCGTGGGCACGATGTCCGAATGAAGCTCTTGAGGCTGGACGGGTTCGCGATTAATCGCGAGCCAGATCATTACCTGTTTTTCATGGGCGGTTAATCTCTGATATTGCTGCTCGATCAGATTGCCAATGCCGCTAAAAATAATGGTTTTCTGCTCTAAAAAGCGATCGATATTGCCTGAATAGAGATCCTTAATCGAAGTAGCGGCAATCTTTAGGGCTAAGGGATTACCGCGATACCAATCCACTAGACGATGTAAATTACCCGTTACGGCTCTAATACCTTTGGACTCCAATACCCGCTCGGCGGCGGATTCATCGAGTCCATCCAGTTGTAAAGCTCGTACGGGAAGGATATCGCCCTCCAACATCGCGACTTCTTCAGGCATTTCACGGCTAGTAATAACCATGCAGCTACGATGCGACACTTCGCCAACCCTTCTTAACAGCGAACCATAGCCTTCGTAGTCCTTGCGATATGCCCCCGCTTGGGCTTCATCTTTAAGTACGGATTCAAAATTGTCTAGTACCAATAAACAGCGGTAGCGCTGTAAATATTCCAACAGTCTGGAGATGAGGGCATTGATATCGGTTGTGTCGGGAGTTTCGCGCTGTTGAGATAGGAAATGAATGATCGCCACTAACATTTCGCTAGGGGTTTTGGCATTATTTAGCGATCGCCATACCACGAAGTCAAATTTACCCTGTAAATGTTGGGCAAGCTTGACAGATAAGGCGGTTTTACCCAATCCTCCCATACCCAAAATCGCCACTAGGCGGCAGCGATCACGATCAACCCATTGTTCGAGAATCCCTAACTCGGCACTCCGACCATAAAAAAAAGTTACGTCAATGACATCGCCCCAGTCTTGGTTGCTGTTGACCGTAGGATTGGCATGGGGAGCAATGGCGAGAGACTCCGCTTTCCGCAACTGCATCTGACGGCGAATCACATTCTGGACTGTGCTTTTGGTTACTTTTTCACCAAAGGTTTCTGTTAACAAGTGCCAAAGCTTATGGCTGACCAATTTAATATAGCCAGCATCATAACCCGTCTGCTTCGCAATCTCGGAATAAGACAAGCCCTGCCATACTCCTAGAAAGACAGACTGCTCGACCCGAGTCAGACTGCGCTCTTCTAATGACAACTCTATAAATGTTACCGCCTCATCAGCCGTCATAGATGCGCCTTAAAGATCTAAATATAACTTTTATATAACTTCTCTTCTGTCATTCTAAGACGTTTTATGGTTTGTTGTATTTTGTTGTGAACATTGCTTTTTGAAATTAGTAATGAAATTAGTAATTTGAAATTATAAATTTAGTGAGTCTCATCAAAATTAAATGAAAATTGCTCTCGTTCATGACTATCTAACACAACGTGGTGGTGCTGAAAGGGTATTTGAGCTTTTATGTCAACATTTCCCCGACGCAGATATTTTTACCTCCGTCTACGATCGCCATAACACCATTGATTTGGACAATCGCGAAGTCCACACCACATTTTTGCAGAATATTCCCGCAACTCGTAAGTATTTTCGCTTATTTGCGCCATTTTATTACTCGGCTTTTAGGGCTCTGGATCTCAAAGCCTATGACTTAATTTTGAGCAGCAGTGCTAGCTTTGCCAAAGGAGTACAAAAACGACCTGACGCTTTGCATATTTGCTTCTGCCATAACATTACGCGATTCCTGTGGGACACTAATACCTATCTCCGAGAATATGGAGCCTATAGTGTTCTGAAGCCATTGATTGAGTTGGTGTTTGCCAAGATGCGACAGCAAGATATTTTTTATGCGCAATCACCCGACTACTACATCGCTAACTCAACTACCGTAGCTAAGCGCATTCAGGACACTTACCACAAAGAAGCCTTAGTGATCAATTATCCCATCTCCGATCGCCGCTTTATTTTTGATGATCAAAAAGATGATTATTGTCTGGTTTCTTCGAGACACCTCAGTTATAAGCGCCTTGATATAATCGTCAAAGCTTTTAACCAGCTTGATCTACCCTTGATTGTGACGGGAGAGGGCCCTGAAACGAAACAATTACAAACCAAAGCAGGTCGTAATATTAAATTTCTCGGTCATGTAAGCGATCGCGATCGATGTAACCTCATGTCAAAGGCTAAGTTTGTGATTGTTGCCGCTTTAGAAGACTATGGGCTGGTTCCTATCGAAGCCAATGCCAGCGGTACGCCCGTGATCGCCTACGGTGCTGGTGGTGTCTTGGATACTCAAATTTCAGGGCTTACGGGTATTCTATTTGAGCAACAAACTGCGGATTCCTTAAAAAACGCCGTTATTGAGGCTCAGACTATAGACTGGGACTATGCGAAAATCCGAGATCATGCCCTTTCTAACTTTTCCGAGGCGGTCTTCTTTAAAAAAGTCGATCAAACTTTAGCGGAAATCCTCAGCAGCAGAGAAGTTCAATAATTCAACTAGTAATTCAACTAAGTAATTCGACTAAGTAATTCAACTAAGAATTCAATTAAATATTTAAGAGTTTTTGTATAAAGAGTTTTTATTGTTAGGACTATACGAAGGATAAACCTATGAATACAGGTGCTGCTAAAACGAATGGCGCTGTGGTTGTCGAGCAAGATCCAGGCTATGGCAAAATCTTTGCAGTGCTATCCCGTCGTCGGTTTTGGCTCTTGGGTGGTCTAACTGTAGGACTAGCACTCGCAGTCGTTCTCAATTTTCTCTCGAAACCTAAATACACCAGTGTCATGCGGTTGTTGGTTGAATCAACTTACAAATCCAACACCTCATCCTCCTCATTTATTGACTCTAATGTCCAGATTGACTACGCAACGCAACTAAATCTATTGCAAAGCTCTTCCATGTTTCAGAAAGCGGCTAATCTCTTGGCGGCTGAATATCCTACTATTACTGGAGGAGAACTGCAATCGTTGAAAATTGGGATGTTAGGTGGCAAAGAAGCACCAACTAAAATTGTCGAAGTGCAATATACCGCTGTCGATCCCGTAAAAACTCGGCAGGTTTTAAGAGCTTTTCAAAAAGTTTATACCGATTACAATCGCGAACAGCAGGAAAAACGTTTGCAGAATGGCTTAGCAGGTATCGACGAGCAAGTAACGAATGTGCGTAAAAGCATTTCTGAAGCGGCTGAAGCCCTTGAAGAATTTCGGCGCAAAAATAATTTGTTTGACGCAAATCAGCGAGTCACCGAAGTTACTTCAGCTCTAAATGCGATCGAGCAACAGCAGCGGAGTACCAAACTAGACTACGAGCAGGCGATCACTCGCCTAGAATCGCTACAACAAAAGCTCAACATTTCCCCGCAAGATGCCGTATTACTGACCCGATTAAATCAGTCGCAACGTTATCAAGCTCTCGTGGCGGAGATGCAAGGGATAGAGGTAGCCCTCAATCGAGAAAAAGCTCGATTTCAACTCAGCAATCCGATTGTAGAAGCTCTTGAATTACGATTTAAGCAACAGCAGGCAAGTTTAGAGGAGGAGAGAAGAAGCATCTTGGGTGATGCTAATTTAGCAAGTTATCCCAAGTGGAATGGCGATCAACTCAGTGGGATTGATATCACCTTAGCCAGTCAAATTGTGGAAACTCAGACCCAATTGGCACTTCTACAGGCTCGCTTAGATACTTTGGCTTCCCAAGAGCAGGACTTGCGTGCTGAAATTAATCGTTTGCCCAAATTGCTCGGTGAATACGAAACATTAAAGCCAAAATTACAAGTTCAACAGGATACCCTCCAAACATTACTTAAAAATCGGCAAGAATTAAGTCTTGAGATCGCGAGAGGGGGATTTGATTGGCAAGTAGTTGAGGAGCCAGGGCTGGGGATAACGGATTCGGCCGATGGCTTGCGTAAAAATTTATTGCTAGGAGTAGTTGCAGGATTATTTCTTGGGGGGATGGCTGCTTTTCTGAGGGATATGCAAGACGATACGATGCATACCTATGACGATCTAGAGCAGCAAATTTCTTCACTTTCCTTACTGGGGATGACTCCCCAATATTTGCAGGCGGAGGAGTCAAATTCTAATTTTTTACCCCAGTTCCTCAAAGGGCAATCCGTCTCCCCACTGACGATCGAAATCGTGCAATGGCTCCCCTTTCGGGAGTCCTTAGATTTAATCTATAAAAATATTCAGCTTAATAACTATTCGCAGGAATCCCCCATCCGATCGCTCGTCATTACCTCGGCATTGCCGAGTGAGGGGAAGTCGACCATTGCGCTTGGGCTTGCTACTAGTGCTGCTAGGTTACATAAAAGGGTGCTACTCATTGATGCCGATATGCGATCGCCTGCTTTACACAAGCAATTAAACTTACCCAACGAAAGGGGCTTATCAACATTACTGGCAAGCAAAGGGAGCATAGATAGCCGAGATGTGATCCAGTCCTCCAACTCAGCCATAGACATCTTAACGGGAGGTCCAATTCCGAGCGACTCCGTGACCTTACTTAGTTCGGAATGGATGCAAAATTTAATCTCCAAATTTGAACAAGAGTACGATCTGGTGATTGTCGATGCTCCTCCGATTCTCGGTACTGTCGATACTATTCAGATTGCCTCTTATTGTGGCGGGGTGGTCTCCGTCGCTCGGATCGATCGAATCACCCGTGGCGAATTCTCCCAAGCGATATCTGTCCTGCAAAAGCTGAACTTGATCGGGGTTATTGCTAATGCAGTTAAAGAACTCCCTCATAGTTATAAGTCTGTCGCCGTCGAGGATGAAGAGGAAGAAGATTAGTAATACCAAGTAAAGAAATGGCGTAGCCATTTCTTTACTTGAAAACCCTTTCTCAAAGCCCAAAAGTAAAAGCCTTGCTACGCAAGGCTTTTACTTTTGGGCTTTGAGAATTTGCCAGCTTAACCCGAACTGACGTTATACCAATTTCCAAAATGGCAACGCCATTTTGGAAATCTCAAAACCTTACTGGGTTTGGTTGTTAATTCATGAAAGTGTTGTCACACTTTCGTGAATTGGTATTACTTATAGCTACAGTTACTTGAATTAGGACAAATCAAACCCCAAGAATTGACTGGCGGCGCGAAGCGCCGCCAGTCAATTCTTGGGGTTTATGTCCTAGTACCTTTGGCGATAGCTATATATTTCAGCATGGATGGCTTTGGGGATTATCCGAACCTAACTGCCTGCCGCGAGAAATGCGAAAAAATAATATAACTTTTATATAACTTTTACTATGACCTTTTAGTAACTTCTAGTGGTTGCTATATCAATGGAATTGATAGATAACTAGGTATATTAAAGGCATAAATCTATTTTCCGATTTAATTGAATCCTACTTCAGTAATTTTGGAGATATATAACTGCAATGTGAAATAAAGAATAAATTCCACTTTGCCCTATCTAGTGAGTTCCTAACTATTTCATTGCATTGCATTAGATATTTAGAGTTTCCCGTAATATTCCTACTACTTATGGGAACTCTTATTAATAGATTAAATCCTTTGGACTTTTCGATTGGTTGATCAAATATTTAACCGAATAAAGAATTGCAAAAGTCTAAGAATTGCCAGCATAAGAATTGCAAGCACAAGAATTGCATTGAATAGACATTAAGGTAGTAGAGAGGGAAGAAATGACTAGTTTTATCGTGAACAAAATGCAAGTGATTGAACTGGCAGATAGCCCAGACGAGTCTTCCTTTATTTCTAATTTAATGCTCAAAATAAAGCAAAGCAAATTGCTTGTCCATTCTTTCGGGAATTTCAGCGCTTTTTGTCACAAGTATTTAAGTGTAACGAAACTCTTGATCGTACTTCATAGCTTAGGAAAGAATGTCAATCGGTCTAATGTTAATTTAATCCGAGTGGAACCTGTAATTGGTGAAGCAAAACTTAAGAATTTAGCCGATGTATGTTTGAGATCCCACAAAGATGTTTACCTGAATTTGCCCCAAGCTGATGAATTGCCACAGGTGCGTAGGGCGATCGCTTGGACAATAAAGCGAACTTTTGATTGGCTAGCGGCTTTGGTAATTCTGATAATTCTCAGTCCTGTTATGTTGGCATTGGCGGCGATCGTTGCTAGCACTTCTGGCGGTTCTGTATTTTTCCATCAGTGGCGCGTGGGAGAAAACGGCAAGCTATTTAGAATCATTAAATTCCGTACGATGATTGCCGATGCCGACAAACTGCATCATCTAGTAATGAGCGGTCAAACAGGGCTACATAAGTGTGAAGACGATCCGAGAATTACTCCTGCTGGTCGTTGGATGCGCAAGTATAGCCTTGACGAACTTCCCCAACTCTTCAATGTTTTGCGGGGGGAAATGAGTCTCGTTGGTCCTCGTCCTTGGGCTCTGTACGATGCGTTGAGGATTAATGGCGATCGCCAAAGAAGGTTAAATTCATTGCCTGGAGTCACAGGTGCTTGGCAGGTCAGCGCTCGCTCGACGATGCTCGATCTAGATGCTGTAACGGATTGTGATTTGAATTATCTTCGCGACTGGACTATATGGTCGGATCTCAAAATTCTATTGATGACTGTTCCTAAGGTTCTATCAGGATTTGGAGCTTTTTAAGTATTGCTTTCTCTTTCCCAGAAAGCGAATCTAGGGACTAATATCTACTACTTTTCAGGTTTGATTTAATCGAATTAATTGTCCCTATTCCAGAGTTTGCCCATGTTTTTGCATGGGCTTTTCTGTATGAAAAAGAAAGAGCGTCAGGACATCAAACCCAATAGAGAGTTGCGCCGCAACTCTCTATTGGGTTTGATGTCCTCACTTAAGTGAATATAGCTATAGCAGTAAACTTAAAACCTAGAAGAGCATACCGCCCGCTACGCGGGCGGTATGCTCTCTGCTTAGCTACATTTAATGGGGATGCAATCGAGGATGCATCAGGTTAGGGATTGGGGCATTACCGAGCAAATGAGTCTCAATAATTGACTGAATCTTCTTAGGAGTAATATGCCAATAGTAGATATTGTCGGGTAATACGAGCACCATCGGGCCAGAACCACATAGCCCCAGACATTCACAGACTTCTACAGTGACATTAATCGGTTTCTGTTGTTGCAATATGGCGAGGATCTCAGGCGCACCGTCTTTTTTACAGGTGCGATGTTGACAAACAAGAACGCGACGGGCAGGAATATCCAAGATAGCGATCGGGGGTTGAAGTAACTTAGAAATGTCACTTAAATTTTAACGCACCACTAAAACAGGTGCAACGCAGTGGTGAACAATATAATCGCTGACACTTCCGAGCATCAATCGCTCTATAGATCCCAGTCCTCTCGATCCGAGTATTACCAAATCGACATTTTCTTCTTTCGCCACAGAACAAATCACATCACGGGGTTGCCCCGTTTCTAGTCTGGTGCTGGTATCGAGATGACTAGCTTGACAGATGTCTTGGGCTTTTTGGAGTAGCGCTTGCCCCGCATTCAAAATTTTGCGCTCCAGCTCGATGTCAGGCAGTCCGCGCCAGCCAACCCAGTCCCCAGTGGGCATCATCACTTCAGGAACATAGCTGCTAAGCGGTTCAACTACGGTCAGTAGAATAATCTCAGATTGCAGAGGTGCGGCAAAAATTAAGGCTTTGGCAAGAGCATGTTCGCTTGCTTGAGAGCCATCAATAGCAACTAAGAATTTCATAGGTTTACCATAATGTAGAAATTATATTCTCTGTAATACTTGGTAAGTAATCTTGGTAAGTAATACAGTCGTTGCATATGTTGCATCTATAGCGATCGCCAAATCCGATCTTTTAAACTAAGGATGGTTGAGTCTATTTACGAGCAGCCAAATTTATGGGGCTCAACATTTATGGAAAGTAAATGATATGGGCCATAAATGGTGCGTAACTGCAATAATCCTAGAAAAATCAAATTTGAAGATCCCTATATAACTATTACAGACCCAAATATACTGATAGCGATCGACAAGTTGTAAATCTTTGCTGTAGTTCATTTCTTTTAATATTCCATGACAAGCGATATTCGTATTGGTTTTGCTAATTCTGTAGGTAACACCCCCCTGATTAAAATCGAGTCACTTTCAGAAGCAACGGGTTGCACAATTTTAGGTAAGGCTGAGTTGCTTAATCCAGGCGGAAGTGTGAAGGATCGAGCGGCTCTGTTTATGGTGTTGGAGGCTGAAAAGGCTGGCACTATTAAAGCGGGCGGCACAATTGTAGAAGGTACTGCGGGTAATACGGGAATTGGACTAGCCCTCGTCGCAAATGCCCGTGGTTATCGGAGTGTCATTGTGATGCCTAGCAATCAATCGCAGGAAAAAATCGATCTGCTAAAGACCCTTGGCGCGGAAGTCGAGTTAAGTACACCTGCACCATTCTCTAGTCCCGATAATTATTACCATGTCGCTCGCAGACGCTCGGAAGAAATTGCTAATTCTTTTTGGGCAAATCAGTTTGAAAATTTAGCAAATTCCGAAGCTCATTATCAGACCACTGCTCCTGAAATTTGGGAGCAGTCTGGCGGTCAACTTGATGGGGTGGTAATGTCCTCGGGCACGGGGGGCACAATTGGTGGTGTGACTGCCTATCTGAAGGAGCAAAATCCCCAAATTGCTACTTACTTGATCGATCCGACGGGGTCGGGCTTATACAGCTATATCACTACGGGTGAATTTAAGGCTGAGGGGAACTCGATTACCGAAGGAATTGGCATTAATCGGGCAACGGCAAATTTTAATCGCGCTAGATTAGATGGGGCGTTTCAAGGCACTGATCAGCAGGTGATTGAGATGGCTCAGTACTTACTCAAGCATGATGGTTTGTTTGTTGGTAGTTCGGCGGCGCTGAATGCGGTTGGGGCGGTGAAACTCGCTCGTAAATTAGGCAAAGGGCATACGATCGCGACAATTCTCTGTGATGGTGGTGGTCGATATCAGAGTCGAATGTATAACCCCACATGGTTAGCAGAAAAGGGTTTAACTCCTGTGGCTAAGGGCTTGGAGTTTATTGATGACTGATTTGGGCGCTAATTTGGGCATAGATGCGATCCCGAAAAAATATCGATGTATTGGTGTTGGTGTGGTTTGGGATCGCGATCGCCAACGCATTCTCATTGATCGCCGTTTACCTGAAGGCGAACTGGCTGGATATTGGGAGTTTCCTGGCGGCAAAATTGAGGGGCAGGAGACTGCACCAGAATGCATCAAGCGGGAATTGCAAGAAGAATTGGCGATCGATGTTGCCGTTGGCGATCATCTGATCACCGTGGATTTTGAATATGAAACGCTGCGAGTCAGTCTGATCGTCCATCACTGTAACCATCTGGCGGGAGAACCACAGATGAATGCATGTTCGGAAATTCGTTGGGTTACCGTTGATGAATTGAGTAGTTATCAATTGCCTGCCGCCAACTACGAGATAGTCCAAGCTTTAAAAGCACAGACAGGGTTATAGAGTCACGACGCTTTGTGCCGTG
Organism: Pseudanabaena sp. UWO310; assembly: GCF_006861605.1. NCBI lineage: Bacteria > Bacillati > Cyanobacteriota > Cyanophyceae > Pseudanabaenales > Pseudanabaenaceae > Pseudanabaena > Pseudanabaena sp. UWO310. Next base: position 76,628 of record NZ_SELU01000002.1, read on the forward strand.
ACTTTATAACATGAATTTGGGAATTCCCATAATAACTGAACTATGGAGATAGAAATTTACTGATGGAAGAAATCAGTGCAGACCAGATAGCCGCACAGCTATACCAAGAGGGGATTAGCAATTTTGAAAGTGGCAATTACCAACAGGCGATCGCGCTGCTCGAACGCGCCCGTGCCCTAGCAGTTTTAGAAACGGTTTTAGGCGGAGAAATTCTGGTATGGCTGGCGAATTCCTATGATGCTGTCGGCAGAACCGAAGAAGCGATCGCCCTTTGTCGGAGCCTCAAAAAGCATCCCGTTAATAATGTCCGAAAATCAGCACGTTATATGTTGGGAATTTTGACTGCGCCGCCCCTAGGCAAACTAGAGGGTGTAGTCTCGGAAGTCCCAATTTTAGAGTCTCCCGATACCTATGAATCTAAGCCCGTAGCAAGAAAAACAACGCCAGATAACAGCAACCTCAAGCCCTTTCGAGAAGTTTCCCTCGACAAGCCAAATACTAATAGCCGTAATAATTTTCTATGGTTTGCGATCGCCATTTCGCTCCTGCTTCTCGCCCTATGGTCGATTCAGTCCACCTAATACCAAAGCTCAAAATGGCGTAGCCATTTGAGCTTTGAAAACCCTGACAGTGAATTGGTATAAGAAGAGAGGGTTGGCGCGAAGCGCCAACCTTCTCTTCTTATACCAATTCACGAAAGTGTGACAACACTTTTGTGAATTAAACACCAAATCCAGTAAGGTTTTAAGATTTCCAAAATGGCAACGCCATTTTGGGAATTGGTATTAGCCGCATCGGCTTTTAAGCCTGAGGCTGAAGAAGCAAAACCGCAAACTTAAAAATGAATGGTATGCTAGCTTATACTTTTGTTAAGTTAGTTAAAGCAAAGTTCAAACTCAATTAATTAAATTTCAACTATTTCTGGGAGTAAATGGCGTGATGAGGCGAGCGATCCCCGCACAATGGTTTAATTTAGGAATGCACCTAGTTTCAATGGTATTTGGGCTATTTGGTCTAATTTTTGTACTGCCCAATACCGAGTTTATTGAAAGCTTGTCCGAAGCTGGTTTGCAAGTCTTTTCATGGGGAATGCAAAATGGTGGTGCTTCTTACATGATTTTTGGCGCGGTCGCCGCATTTCTTTATGGTAAGCAAACCATCGGGCTGAAACGTACCCTCGCTTTTTGTATTCCTGCCATTGGTTTGTCCGTTAGCAGCGAATTGTTAGGAACCAGCACGGGATTTCCCTTTGGAGCCTATTCCTACCTAAGTGGTTTAGGTTACAAGATTGCAGGTCTAGTTCCATTTACGATCCCCCTCTCATGGTTTTATATGGGATTCTCCGCCTTTTTAGTCGCAGCGACCTTAATGCGCTTCGGCACGGGATGGGGCTATAAAATTATGGCGATCGCCCTTGGGGCATTAATGCTGACTTCGTGGGACTTTGTCCTCGATCCCGCCATGAGTCAAACCGCATTTCCTTTCTGGGAATGGCATCAAGCGGGTGAATTTTACGGAATGCCCTATCAAAACTTTTTAGGTTGGTTTGGCACTGGCTCCTTATTTATGACCGTTGCCTCCATAATTTGGGGCAAAAATGACCAACCAATCCTAAACCGCCAGCAAATTCTTTTTCCGACCATTTTGTATGCAGGAAATTTTATGTTTGCTTTCGTCCTCAGCTTTAGTTCTGGTTTTTATGTACCTGCTTTGCTGGGTATTGTGGTGGGTGCTTTGCCTTTGCTGGTGCTTTACTGCACCACACCGAATGGTGAATTAGACAATCAAGCGATCGAGTCAGGCATCGCAGTTGTCGCCTTAGACTCACCTAAGTAGAATCACCCCAAACAAATAAAAAAAGAGGTGCTTAGCACCTCTTTTTTTATTTGTTTTATTTGTTTTACTTGCCCTGTAAGCTTTTTAGCTCTCGGAGAATCAACATCAAACCTTTATTCTGATGATCGATTTGCTCGGAAATTTTTTCCATACGTTGATTTAAGGTTTCAATATCCTTATCTTGGCGATCGATTCGCGTATTTAACTCGTTAAACCTTGCCACAACTTCACGCTGAATCAAGTTCTCAATCCCCTGCACCAATAAAGTCTCAGTCGAGGTGAGTCGATTGACAATCATTTGGAGGCTAGGTTCCTCAGAACGCTGTACCTCTCTGACCACCGCAGGGGTAGAGCGAGATACTGATTCTGGCACTGATTGAACGGGCTCAGGTATTAAAAAGTTTTGAATACGGGATACCAATACATCCGCTTCAAAAGGTTTTTCAAGGAAATCAAACTCAGTAAATGGCTCAGGAACATGCTCGGTAACCTGTTCTTTAAGTCCAGAAATCATGATTACAGGAACCTTTTGCAATCCTTCGACACGACGGATTGCCTGTAGGGTCTGATATCCATTGTATTTGGGCATCACGAAATCAAGCAAAATTAGGTCAGGAAAGGCTCGGCGAGCAGCATCTAAACCTGATTTGCCATCACTTGCTTCTAAGACATCATATTTTCCCGCCAAAATGCTTTTAACCATTTTGCGGATCATTATGCTGTCGTCAATTACCAGTACTTTCTTTGCAGTCATGGATTTGAAGAATCCGCCCCAAATAGCTATGCCAGACCATCATATTACATCACAAAACTTGCTTGGTTGAAATTTTTTTCCGATCGCCTCAAGATGATTGGTTAAAGATGAGTGCGATCGCGTTAGACTTAAAAGGCTCATTTTCTTTCGGTTTTATGGCAAAACGCTACACTATTGATTCGTCACAAATTATTCGTCGTGTCGAAGAACTGATAAACGCCTCCTCCAATCGTTATCGCATTACTGTGCAAGTTGCCAACAGAGCCAAGCTCAGACGCTATGAAGATGATGATTATGACGATCGCATGATGAAGCCGATTTTACGCGCCATTATGGAAATGTCTGATGAAATTTCCCAGCCTGAAATTCTGAGCGACTGAAAGGCTTGAATTTATAGTTTGTCGTAAGTAGCTGGGCATAATTAAAACCCAGAATCAAAAGCTGTAGCGCACGCGCAGCGTGCGCTACGGGCTTTGGGGTTTTATATTTAATTGCGCCTAGCTGCTTACATAGCTACTTACATAGCTACTTATAAAGTGCGACAAACTATAAATTTCTTAAAGGACTATGTTAAATTTTACGGATCGAAATTCAGCGAAAAAACTACTTCGCGGTGATGGTTGGCGGATCGGGTTTCGTTCCGATGTTGATTTATATAAGGGTTTAGTTGGGGCGGAAAGTTGGGCGATCGAGTTAACTGAAAGCGAATTTAAAGATTTTTGTAAATTAGCTTCGCAACTCGCGGAGACGATGCAGGTGATGGCAAGCGAGTTGTCAGATGGCGAAAAGATTTGTTGTACGTTGGAGACTGAGGATATTTGCCTTGAGGTAAATGGCTATCCCCATGCCTTTAATTTACATTTCCAGTTATTAACAGGACGACGCTCGGAAGGATTTTGGGATGAAGTTGCTGTCCCTTTTTTGATGGAGGCGATCGCCCATTTGCTAAATTAAGACATAAAGGAACCCGATTTTTGATGGCGCGGCGAAGCCGCGCCATCAAAAATCTTTAAAGCTCTAATACCAATTCACGAAAGTGTGACAACACTTTTGTGAATTAAGAACCAAACCTAGTAAGGGTTTGAAAAACTAAAAATGGCGTAGCCATTTTTAGTTTTTGTATAACTTGTCTAATTTGATTAGGAGCAAAATATGACCAGCATTCTTATTGAAAAAGACGAAACTAACTTAGAGGTAAAGCAAAAAATAACCTTAGAGGAGTTTTTGAAATTACCAGATATAGACGCAAGTTATGAGTTAGTTGAAGGAGAAGCAATAAAAAAAATGTCACCCAAGTTTTTTCATTCCCGACTAACGGCATCCTTTTGGAGTGAATTATCATCATGGGCTAATGGTTTTGGACAAGTCGCGATTGAGTGGTCAGTGATGCTAAAACGTCATGGGCAAGATTGGGTTCCTGTACCTGACTTGCTCTATGTTTCCCATGAGCGTCTTGCCGTAGATTGGTGTGAGGATGCACCTTGCCCCGTATTGCCTGAATTAGTGATTGAGATTGTATCGTCCGATCAGACTTTCAATCAGTTAGCCCAAAAGGCGATGGATTATTTGAGTGCAGGAATCGATCGCGTTTGGGTCGTTTATCCACCGATGCGGAGCCTGACGGTGTTTTTTGTTGATCGCCCTCCTGAAACTTATCGAGGCGATCGCTTATTAAGTGATGACTTATTTCCCAACTTGGCAGTAACTTCAGAGCAGTTTTTTATAAAAGCGGGAATTTAGATGGTATGGCATACAGTGATTTTAGTCTGACTGAAGTTCGTGAAAAGCTATCTTTATCCTTGATTAATAATCGACTTTTTGAGAATTCATTACCAATTCAGCCTAGTAAATGGCTCAATGAAACTCTCAATCTTAGTTTAGACTTTGCTTTAAAGTCTGGCAGTGAAAAGGCGCGTTCGGAGTTTATTGTTGCGCCAATTTTGCTAGAAATGGAAAGGATTAATGATCGCAAATTTGCCATTTATTCTGGTAAGAATCTCGATGCTGATAAGGAGCGAGGCTTGACTGGAGAATGTGATTTTATTCTCAGCAAGGGGGCGATCTCCTATACTCTCGAAACACCTATTTTTGCTTTAGTCGAAGCTAAGAAAAATGATGTGGAGTCAGGTTTAGGACAATGTATTGCTCAGATGTATGGCGCACAATTAGTTAACCTTAAAAATCCCAAGCAGCAGATTGATACTATCTATGGATGTGTGACAACAGGTGAGCGTTGGCAATTTCTAAAGTTAGTCAATCAAGTTGTGAGCATTGATAGCGATCGCTATTACATCAATGAAATTGAAAAAATCATTGGCTGTTTGCAAACAATTCTAAGTTTATATCTTACTGAAATATAATTGTTCTTATAAATTTGGCACTGGTTAGCTAAAGCGTGATCGACATATTTGCACCTTTTTTGTTGGCATGAAATGGGCATTTCAGAATCCATCCCCCATTAGCTGACCAGTGCCCTGAAGAGGTGGAGAAGTGGTCATACTGTTTTTGCCAAATGTTTTAGAAAGGGCGCTTAGCGCCCCAATGGCTAACTTATGATTTTATTGCATAGACTTTCGGGCGAGGCTGACGGCTTTGACAAAGCTATACACACCTACGGGTACGCTGATTAGCAAAATTGTCCAAGTAGTGGCAAAACCAAAATCTGGTGCGCCGTAGGATATTTCGTAAATGCAGCCAACAAAGGCGATCGCCGCCACAATGGAAATAAGCAGAATCAATTGGGCTTTTATATAATCGGGTGACATAAGTAATATTTTGAATGATTAATTTGAATGATTAAGATTTTGAATAAATTGATTGCTTGATTAAAGTATCTGGAGAAGCCTCATCAAAAATATAGCAATCCTATTGTAAGGACTTTGCGCGTTTGCTTCTCTTTTGCGTATACATTAAGCGATCGCCATCTTCTAAAAGATCTTCGATGGATTGATGCCGATTAGGATCGAATTCAACCATACCAACGCTACAGAGAATATCGTAACCACGCGCCTCTTTTTGGTTATGCTCCTTCCTAATTTTCTCAAGACGACTCAATAGTAAATTGCTGGCTGCACGATTAGTATTGGTCAACAAAACCACAAATTCGTCGCCACCTAGACGACCAATGACATCGGACTCACGAAAAGCCTCTTTTAAAATTTGACTGAAACCGATCAAAGCGCGATCGCCCTCAGCATGTCCGTAACGATCATTGATTTCTTTGAATAAATCTAGGTCAAAAAAGAATAGAGATGCGGGTTTATTTAAACGTTTGCATAAATTGAGGGAATGAAGGGCGAGCGCAATAAATCCACGCCGATTAGATATTTGCGTTAACTCGTCAATAGTTGCCATTTGCACAGCCGCGAGTTCTTGTTCGGCTATTTGCCCCAAATCACGCAGTAGTTCCTGATCTTCCTCGCTAAAGGTACGTGGGTTGTAATCTACTAAACAAAGCGTACCAACTTTGCTACCATTGGGCACAACGATAGGAAGTCCCGCGTAAAAGCGAACTTTGGGATCTCCAATTACAAAGGGATTATCGTAAAATCGCCGATCCGATAAAGCGTCAGAGACGATCAAAATATCATTGCCCAAAATTGCATGACCACAAAATGACGTGTCTCTAGGAGATTCGCTTATTTCCGCCCCTTGGACAGACTTAACCCACAGACGGTTAATATCAACGAAATTAACCATAGCGATCGAAACCCCAAATAGGCGTTTAGCGAGTCGGGTGAGGCGATCGAATCGTTCCTCTGACTTAGTATCGAGAATATTTAGCGATCGCAATGCATTTATACGAACATCCTCATTGTCTGGATAATCTGGAGCTTTCATTTTGATCGGGCTGAATGTTTAGTATTATTAAGGTTGAAGGTGAGGGGTACTATGTTCTTCTCATCTTTATATTCATATTCGCATTATAGAAACAATATTTTTGTCGTAGGCAGGGCATAACCGCCATGATGATTCAAACCTTACCGAAAGTGACGACCTTTGATGAATTTGTGGAATTTCTTCCTGAAAATTCTGGCGTGCGTTACGAACTACATAACGGAAATATTATTGAAATGGCTCAACCAGTCGGAGATCACGAAGAATCTAAGGGATTCTTGACCGTTAAGCTTAGTGGACTAATCGATCGCTTAGACTTGCCATATCTCATTCCTAACCAAGCAATCGTCAGACCTGAAGGTAAAGATTCTGGATATTTCCCAGACATATTAGTGGTAAATCGCGCCAATCTGCCCAATGAACCACGGTGGAAAAAAGAATCAGTGCTTAGTCAGGGTGCATCCATACCTTTAGCGATCGAAATTGTATCTACTAATTGGCGAGATGATTATCATTTGAAATTTGCCGATTATGAAGAGATGGGAATAGCTGAATATTGGATTATTGATTATGCTGCATTGGGCGGACGCAACTTTATCGGTAATCCCAAGCAACCGACCATCTCGGTTTGTAATTTGGTGGATGGAGAATATCAAGTTAGCAAATTTCAAAATAGCGATCGCTTGATCTCGCAAATTTTCCCTGAGCTAAACCTCACTGCCAATCAAATTTTTAGATCAGGGCTTCCCAATTAAAAATCACATCAGGAAATGGAAGCAGAGAGAGCGTATCACCCTGCTCGTATCGCTGCGATCGCTTATAGCCTGAAGCTGATGGTTGCGAATATCCTTCGATAATTTGTTGATTGACATCAAATAGCCACATTTCAGGAATCCCATTGGCAGCATATAAAGGCATTTTTACATCGCGGTCATAAGCGATCGTGCTGTCAGCAACTTCGATAATCAACAAAATATCCTCTGGTGTTGGCAAAGCACTAGCATAAAAATCATCGCGCCATTTGAGGACGGCAAGATCTGGTTGAGGCTCGGAATGATTTCTAAGGATAATGGGATTTTGCACCCAGATAAATACCTGATCTCCTAATTTGATTTGAAACAATCTTGCTGTTTTTGCCACACAAACTGCGTGCTTGATGCCAATTGGGGACATTTCTCTGATTTCTCCGTTGATTAATTCATAGCGATCGCCTTCCGCAAACACCCCCGCATCGTGCATGAGATGGTATTGCTGCACCGTAAATCTATGAATATTGCTCGTAAAATTGGGTGTAACTAGTTGGGCTGTCATCGTATTTCACCTCAATTCAGGTAGGTTAGAGCTTTCATGCTAAATATTTAGTATTATTAAGATTCAAGACTCGCGATCTAAGCGATCGCTTGCTTTCTTATTCGCATATTTTCGCATATTGATTGATAAGTAATGGACACTAGATACAATCCCCAGCAGATCGAACCCAAGTGGCAAAAAGTTTGGGCCGAGAAACAACTTGACAAGGTAAATAACGACGCAATTGGTTCTGAAACCAACAAAAAGAAATTCTATGCGCTGTCAATGTTTCCCTATCCATCGGGCGATCTGCATATGGGACATGTCCGCAATTACACGATCACCGATGTAATTGCTCGTTACAAAAGAATGCAGGGTTATGAAGTATTGCACCCCATGGGCTGGGATGCCTTCGGGTTGCCTGCGGAAAATGCGGCAATTGATCGCAATACCCATCCTGCGAAATGGACTTATGCAAATATCGACAATATGCGATCGCAGCTTCAGCAAGTGGGCTTGTCCTACGACTGGGAGCGTGAGTTAGCCACCTGTTCGCCCGATTATTACAAATGGACGCAATGGATCTTTTTGCAATTTTTGGAAGCAGGCTTGGCTTATCAAAAGGAAGCTAAGGTTAACTGGGATCCCATCGACCAAACCGTAATTGCCAACGAACAAGTCGATAGTGAAGGTCGATCTTGGCGATCGGGTGCGTTGGTGGAGAAGCGCAAATTGCGTCAATGGTTCTTGAAAATCACCGACTATGCTGAGCAACTTTTGCAAGATTTGGATAAGCTCAAGGACTGGCCCTCTAGTGTCAAGATCATGCAAGCCAACTGGATTGGCAAGTCCACAGGCGCAGAGTTAAGTTTCCCCATCGTTGGCAGTGACGAGAAAATCACTGTGTTTACTACCCGTCCTGATACGGTTTATGGTGTGAGCTATGTCGTGCTTGCTCCAGAGCATCCTCTGGTCGAGACTTTGACCAATGCTACTCAAAAGGAAGCCGTCAGCAAATTTATCGAAGAAGTCAAAAATCTCAGCGAAATCGATCGCACTTCCGACGATCGCCCTAAGCGTGGCGTAGCGATCGGCGCAAGCGTGGTTAATCCCTTTACTGGCAAAGAGGTTCCCATTTGGATTGCCGATTACGTTCTCTTTGAATATGGTACAGGTGCAGTGATGGGCGTTCCCGCCCATGATGTTCGCGATTTCGTCTTTGCGAAGCAGTATAACCTTCCGATTCAAACCGTCATCACCTCTAACTCCCCTGTCCCTATGGGAGAGGAGCAGGGGGTGAGGGAATCCGCTTACACCGAATCAGGGATTATGGTCAATTCGGGAGAGTTTGACGGCTTAGATTCCGTAACGGCGAAAACTAAGATTGTGGAACTTGCGGAAAGGAATCAATGGGGAACCGCCAAAATCACCTATCGCTTGCGTGACTGGTTGATTTCGCGCCAAAGATATTGGGGCTGTCCGATTCCCGTCATCCATTGTCCAAAATGCGGAATAGTTCCCGTGCCCCATGCCGACTTGCCGATCGCTTTGCCCGAAGATGTCGAACTCACAGGTCGCGGCGCTTCCCCCTTGGCACAATTGGACTCTTGGGTAAATGTCCCCTGTCCTAAATGCGGCACGGCGGCAAAGCGCGAAACCGACACGATGGATACCTTTATCGATTCCTCTTGGTATTTCTTGCGCTTTGCCGATGCGCGGAATGATCAAGAAATTGGCGATCGCCATGCTATTAATAATTGGATGCCCGTCGATCAATATGTCGGCGGCGTGGAACATGCGATTTTACACTTGCTCTATTCCCGTTTTGTGACTAAAGTTTTGCGCGATCGCGGCTTACTCGATTTCGATGAACCCTTTACGAGATTGCTCACTCAGGGCATGGTGCAGGGCTTAACCTACATGAATCCTAACAAGGGCGGTAAGGATAAATGGGTTCCTTCAGCTTTAGTCGATCCGAAAGATCCCCAAGATCCCCAAACAGGCGAACCTTTGCAAGCGCTATTTGCCACAATGTCCAAATCTAAGGGCAATGGGGTGTCGCCTGTAGATGCGATCGCTAAGTATGGAGCCGACACTTTGCGGATGTTTACGCTCTTTAAAGCTCCTCCTGAAAAGGATTTGGAATGGGAAGATGCCGATGTCGAAGGTCAACAACGCTTCTTAAATCGGGTATGGCGTTTAGTCTCTAGCTTTGCCGAAACTAAGCAGAATGGTATTTCTAAAAAAATTGATAAGAATCTCCGCCGAGCTATTCATATTGCGATTAAGGAAGTATCCGAAGATTTCGATGGTGGCTATCAGTTGAATACTGCCATTTCCGAATTGATGAAGCTCAGTAATGCCTTGCAGGATGCGGAAGATAAGAGTTCGGCTACTTTTCTAGAAGGTATTGAAACCCTCTTAACTTTGCTTGCTCCCTTTGCGCCACACATTGCTGAGGAACTTTGGTCATTGATTGGGAATGAAGGCTCGATTCATTTACAGCCTTGGCTTACCCACGATCCTGATGCGCTCACCGTTGATGAGATTACCCTCGTCATCCAAATCAATGGCAAAGTGCGCGGTAGTCTCCAAGTGCCATCTAGCGCCAGCAACGATAAGCAAGCCTTAGAGGAATATGCTCGCAGTTCGGAAGCGGCGCAGAAGTATCTCGAAGGTAAGGAGATTAAGAAGGTGATTGCAGTTCCCGGAAAGTTGGTGAATTTTGTAGTTGTCTAGGCTTTTAAACCTGAACTTTGCCCAACCAATCCCGATAATTTTTGAAAGGCTTACAGAGCAAGCTTTTTTAAAATTATTGGGATTTTTGCGTTTTAAAAGCTCTAATGTATAATGTTTGTATTACAACGCATTACTTAATAATACGATGTCAGCTATAGCTAAGGAAACGATTACCTTTCGGCTCGATCGCACAAAGCGTGAAGCATTAGATGCGATCGCTAAGGAACTAGATCGCGATCGCTCTTACCTGTTGAATGAGGCGATCGAGAACTATATTGAAATATATAAGTGGCAGATTGCGGAAATTAATTTAGCGATCGCTGAAGCGGATGCTGAAGATTTTGCTAGTGATGAAGATGTAGATACTATGTTTGGGCGCTTGAATGAAAGTTAGGTGGTTACGCAAAGCTCTACATAATCTAGAAGCAATTCATGAATATATTGCTAGAGACAATCCAGATGCTGCTTTAAAATTGGTAATCAAGATTCGCAGTGCTGTAAAGCAATTGGAAACTTTTCCAGAAATGGGACGTGTTGGGCGAGTCAAGGAGACAAGAGAAATTGTGATCAATCCTTATTTCATCGTGTATCGAGTTAATGGGAGTTTTATCGATATTTTGCGAATATTACACTCCGCGAGAAAGTTTCCAGATTAGATTCAGTAGAAATTCAAAGTCTTGATTCGTTAATACTCTATGAATGAGGCAACATACTTATGGAAGAATTGTTAACTTTAAAAGAACTGCTAGTTTGTGGTGATATTCCTGCGGCAATGGTTTTGGTTGAGGAAATGACGGAGATGAGTAAGGATGACAAAATCAGCAAAATTTTTAGCTACAGTATTATTCTATTAGTTCATCTCATCAAGCAAAAGGTAGAAAAACGCACTACGCGATCGTGGGATCTTTCAATTTATAACTCGACAACTCAAATTCGGCGTGCCAATCAGCGTCGTAAGGCAAAGGGAACTTATCTTAGTAAATTAGAACTTAGTGAAACTTTAGCAGAAGCTTATAATATTGCACTGGCTAGTGCAGCGATCGAGGCTTTTGAAGGGCGATATGAGGCGGATGAGCTAGCGGCAATGTGCGATCGCGATGAGATTTTGGTAGATGCAGTAAAATTAATTGAGCAGGAATCAGTTAATTAAGCGGTTACAAAAAAACAACAGGAGTTTATATGCATTTACAAAGAGTTCAAGTTCCTGATTTTCGGGTTTTAAAGGATGTAGATATCACTTTCGAGAAAGATTTTAATCCTAGAGTTTTCCCGCTTGGTAGTCAGAATGGTGGTGGGAAAAGTACTTTATTGCAATTAATCTTTGTATTACTTCATTGTTCAACTAAATCTGAGAGACTACCTGCTTTAAAGGATTTACTTAGTGAATTTTATTTACCTGAAGGAGAAGAGAAAAAAATATTAGCAATAATTGATATTTGGGATGGGAATAAATTAGTAAATCTAGAGTTTTTTGTTTGCAGTAACTATTATGTGAATTTGATTCTAGATAAACCTTATGATAAATTTAATAGCTTCGATTCAAATAATTTTGATAGCCTAAGTACAATCCAAGAAATAATTTCTAAATTCCCAAATGAAGAATCTCAATTAAAACAAATAATTGAGCAATTTGATATGTATTCAAGACCTAATAGTAACTCTTCTAAAAGAATTCCTGAACATCTAAAGATGCAGTTGTCAAATCTAGGTATAGAATTTGAATCAATTGGGGTTGAATTACTAGATGAATTTTCGGTGAACAAGATTGAAAGAGATGCAAAGCTTCAACTACTTAATAAGCACAAATCTATTCTTAATAACGAAAAATTACTTTCCGATAATATTGATATCGTATTGTCATGGCTTAGAGAAGTAAACGTAGAATATATATATAATATAACTACTTGCAATTCAGAAAATATTGTTCAAAATAATGTTTTGCTTTGTCGATTAACCAGTGTAAATGGAGAAGTTTCGAGAGAGTTCTTAAATAATTTATCTGATAAGATTTTTTTAGCAGCACCCTCCACTCAGATTTTTTTGTTCTTATCTAGAGAAACAAGAAAATCTTTGTTTGGTAATAAGAGTATATACCAATCAGAGCTTGTAACTATTAACTCTAGATTATCTGGGCTATTCACATATGACTTTTTGGCGACTGATATTCTAATTAAATTGTTTAAAAGTGCTGGAGATCAAGATTTTAAAGAAGCTCTTAAAACTGGCGAATATGGCAAAAACTATAAAAATCTATTGGAAGATTTAGACTTTTTATTGCATGATAAACAAGTTAATCTTACGGATGATTTTTCTGGTTTAACGTTTAAACTTGATAGATTTAAAGATAGTATTGAACTTTATCCAGAAGATTTGAGTCATGGTGAGTTAAAACGATTTAACATTTATGTCTGGTTAAAATATAAAAATATAGAAAATGCAATTGTATTAATGGATGAAGTCGATCTTGCATTACATCCAGATTGGCAATATAGAATTGCAACAGACTTGGTAGAGTGGGAGCCAAGTAATCAATATATATTAGCAACTCATTCTTATGAGGTATGTGAATCTCTAACCCCCTCTCATGTGAAGATATTAAAGCCAAAACTCACTGAAAGACTTGCTAACTAGTTATGAGCTTTAATCAAGAAGAATTACAAAATTATTGTAAATACATTTTAAAGCAAGAAAGAATTCGCGATAGGATTCTTGTCCTATGCGAAGGAAAAATCCTAAAGGAACAAATTAGAATATCTAGATCCCCTGAATCCTATCAAAGTCAGTTAAATCAAGTTGATCAAGATGAAAAAGAAACCCCAGATTCATCATTTTATAAAAAATGTACTCCTGATTCTTGGTTTCAATTTGATCTAGTACCAAAATTCTTTAATTGTGGAAACTGTGATGACGTAATTAAAAGCTATTTTACGCTATCAGAAATAATTTCTCAGGATGCAGATAAAAAATATATCCATCCTAAAGAAATATTTGCCATCATAGATTTAGATAATCAAATAAGAAAAATCAATAACTATCCATTTAAAACTACACAAGAGATATTTTTTAATCTTTACGAAAATACAAAAATAAACAAAGTCAATGCCGAAGCAAATCATAAAATATGGGTAACAGGTTTGATCCATAAAGAAGCTTATTTTCTAATCCCAGAACTTCAGTCATTTTTTGATAGATATCAACCACAATTTTTTTATAAAAATAGCAAATTACTACTTCAAGATGTTTATCATTCAATGATTCTGGAAATGGAACAAGATAAAAATTTAGCTGCTAATTTAGAAATGATTAGCCCGCGCATAAAAAATTGTCTAGGAATAGATTTTAATAATTTAGATCAATTAAAAGATATTTGGTTAAATCTATTTAAAAATGAAACTAATGAAGATAAAAAGCGAGAAATTATACTAAGCTTACTTACCGTAATAAAGGTTAAAGATAATTACTGGAAAAATATCAAGCCTGAGCAAGGTTTAAATTTTTATCAACATAAGGAACAACTTGAGTTAGAAATTGCCAGCAAGTTCTATGCAAAACAAACCGACGAAGAAGCGGCGGCGAAATATCATATTCCCTACTTTTTTAAAATGTTGCGTAAATTTGCTTAAAGAGAAAGATGCTTAGCATCTTTCTCTTTCTAATGTCTTATACCAATTCCCAAAATGGCAACGCCATTTTGGGAATCTCAAAACTTTACTAGGTTTGGTTTTTAATTCACTGAAGTGAGCCAACACTTCAGTGAATTGGTATTAGCCGACTTTAGGAGCAGCGATTAACAGGATCTTTTCCATTAGGGATGGAAAGAGGCGATGACACCATACCGCGAGATGGCTTTGCCATCCGACAAGGATTTCAGGAGTTTCACGATTTAATCCAGAGATTAACGCTTTGGCAACCTGATTGGGAGTCATCAGCGCCACCCAGCGAAACCATTCTAGATCCTGCGCCATATCCGTATCCGTAAGAGATGGAAGCAAGGCAGATACCTTGATATTGTAGGCAGCTAGCTCTCCGCGCAGAGCCTGAGTGAACCCCACGATCGCAAATTTAGTTGCAGAATAGGTTGCCATCGTAGGCGCAGCAACCTTACCCATGAGGCTAGAAACATTGACAATTCTGCCATTGCGCTGAGCAGCCATCCGTCTTGCCACCATCCGCGTGATTGCATACATCCCTAGCAAATTGACCTCGATTTCGGATTGAACATCCTGAAAGCGCGATCGCAAAAAAGATGATTGATGCGCCACACCTGCACAGTTAATCAAAATATCAATGGGACCATAATCCCGCCAGACTTGAGCGATCGCAATATTTACCTCAATAGTTTGGGATAAATCGAGAGGCAAACTCACCGCTTCTATTCCTAGAGATTCCACTTCGGAAACTACAGAATTTAAGCGATCGCGATCCCTTGCCACCAAAATCAAGCATTGTGCGCCCTGTTGAGCCAACTCTAAGGCGATTGCTCGACCAATACCCCTTGAGGCTCCAGTGATTAGAGCCGTCTTTCCACGAACATTCATAAAACCTCCAATGTTGAGGTCTCACCTTTTACCATTAATATTTACTATTAATAATTGATGTGGATTCTCTAGCCTATGCTACTAGCGGGAACCCATACAAAGTAAAATTTGTGAGACAGTAAATAATCGATTTGTGATTGACTGATAACTAGACTTATATATGCGTTGAGTTTAAAAATTTGCCTAGTTATAGCCCCAACAAATAACCAATAGCCGTTTACTCTTTCCAGTTCATTCCTAGTTCTGTCATGCCGTTACCTCCTTTAGGAAACATGGTCTATGCCGTAATAAAGGAAAATTAATACTGACTTTTAACATGAACTAAACCTTACACCTGTTTTAGTTATATGTAAAGTATTGTTAAATACAAATTCTATCGGCTTACATATAGTGTTTAAGAATTCATTCAGATTGCGAATCTATTGCTATACAAGCTTTCTAGCCTATAATTTACTTTAGTGATAATGGGTGATCGCTATGGATTGAAGAGCAAAAAATAAGTCTTTAGACTTATTCCTCAAGGCGTAAAATTGAAATCTATCGATTGGAATCTTGGTCTGTAAGTAGCTAGGTGCAATTAAATATAAAACCCCAAAACCTGTAGCACACGCGCAGCGTGCGCTACAGGTTTTGATTCTGGATTTTAATTATGCCCAGCTACTTAGAAGATTGAATTCTTCATACTGTAGCTCTAATTGTTAGTTCAATGTTTTTCTATTAACTCAGCTTCTAATAGATCTTTTGCTGATGGTAAAACAACTGTAAACTTAGTTCCCACATTGACTTCACTTTCGACATTGATATTCCCATTATGGGCTTCCACTGCTTGTTTGACAATGTATAACCCCATCCCTAATCCCTTAATATTGCCAACATTTTCAGCCCTTAAAAATGGCAAAAATAAATTGTTTAAATATTCTGTAGGGATCCCAATGCCGTGATCGCTAATGCTTAGAGATAATTGATGAGCGTCACAAGTTAAATCCACATCAATAGTGCCACCTTCATAGGAATACTTAATAGCATTAGAAACTAGATTCATGAAGATATGCCACAGCAGTTTTTTGTCAATATTTAACTTGTAGGCTAGTCCTTGGCTATCAAATTTAATTCGATATTTTCGCCCGCTTTCTTCGGTTTGAAAACTCTCAACCAGTTGCTGGCAATAGGTAATAGCATCTACAGGTTCTGGATTAAATGGGAATTTACCCGACTCAGAACAAGCAATAAATCTGACTTCTTCCAATAACCAGTTAATATCTTTGATCGCAGATTGAATAGAAGTCAGATTTTTAGCTCTGCTCTCTTTCGTTAGTTGCTCCTCAAAGTTTTGTAACTTCCAAATCAACAGTCTAATTACCGACATGGGCGTGGAAAACTCGTGGGAAGCCATGGCGAGCAACCGAGATTTGAGAATATGCAGTTCCTTTTCTTTGTCGAGAGCTTCTTGTAATATTTGTTCTTCTTGATGCTTTTTTAACGCCAGCATAATAGCTACATTGACTTCAGCGTATCTCAGGGGCTTGGTCAGGTAGCCATAGGGGGAAGAGGCGATCGCTTGTTTTAACGTCTCAGGATCGCTGAAAGCAGTGAGATAAATTATGGGAATTGAAGCGGTTTTATGAATCTCATTAGCCGCAGCGATCCCGTTGTCTGAGCCTCTTAATTTAATATCCATCAAAATAATCTCTGGACGTTGCCGATGGATCGAGGCGATCGCCCCATCACTACTGTCAACGATCTCCAGAACTCGAAATCCCAAGTCTGATAGAACATCCGAGAGTGCGTTGGCTGTAACAAGCTCATCTTCTACAATCAAAACATCTGCGATTGTATGAGTCTTCACTGTCATGGGTTTGTTCCATCTTGCAACTAAGATAAGCATTTTTGCTGAAATGCTTAAGTAGCTAAACATAAGTAAACTTAAAATCTAGAGGAGCGTACCGCCCGCTACGCGGGCGGTACGCTCTCTGACTTTGGGTTTTAATTATGCCAAACTACTTACTATTTAATATTTTTTAATTATACGATTAATATATAAAATTGATAGAGTGCCCATGGATTAAAATCAAATGTCGGTGTTTTCAAACAGTAAAGAGCTAGAGGTTGCGGTGCTTTGCGCCGCCATCTCTAACCCTTTACTGGAAAGGCCGTAGGACAATTTATGAAAAACTATATGATTGATCGCCCTAAAGCGATATAATAGTAAATCCTTGCTTCTATGTAAGTTCCTAGAAGCCAAATACTGACCGTAAGGAAAATATTAAATGACAGTTAAGCGTTTGTACGAAACCATGTATATCCTGCGTCCCGATCTTCCCGATCAGGAAGCCGATGCAGCGATCGCAAAATACCAAGACTTCTTAGTACAGCAAGAATCTGAAAATATCACGATTCAACACCGTGGTAGACGCAGATTAGCCTATGACATCAAGGGACACCGTGAAGGTATTTACATCCAAGTAAACTACTCGGCAACCCCTAAAACGATTGAAAGCCTAGAAAAATCCATGCGTCTTGCCGATGACGTGATTCGCTATCTAACTATTAAGTTAGATCCAGAAGCTATTGAAGAAGATGCTGAAGCTATTCCCGATGCTGAGGAGCCAGTAGTCCTTGATGTGGCTGAATAGCTAAATTATCGGAAAAATTACATCAAACGTAATTTCCCTCTAAAAAGATCCTCGCTACGCGAGGATCTTTTGTTAGAACCCAAAAAAAGATGCTGGTCGGCGCTATGCGCCGACCAGCATCTTTTTTTGGGTTCTAAAACTTATGTTGCTATATTAAAAAATTACAGGATGCCCCAGAAGTGCAATACACCTTGACCGCTAATTAGTTCGATCGCTAGTGCCGACACAAAGCCAATCATCGCCAAGCGTCCGTTCCAATTTTCAGCACCAGAAGTAAAACCCCAATTCCATACGTTACGGTTTTCGTCAGACATAATCGATATCCCTTTTAACTAGCTTACATTTAGAAATGTAACAGATAGCTTAAACTTTCGCAATCTTTCTTGATGTTTTTCTGTCCTAGGATAGACATAATACCAATTACCAAAATGGCAACGCCATTTTGGTAATCTCAAAACCTTACTGAGTTTGGTGTTTAATTCACAAAAGTGTCGTTACGCTTTTGTGAATTAAAGCCTAAATCCCACAAGGGTTTTATAGCTATCGCCAAATGTACTAGGACATAAACCCCAAGAATTGACTGGCGGCGCTTCGCGCCGCCAGCCAATTCTTGGGGTTTTAAAATTACAAAATGGCGTAGCCATTTTGTAATTTTAAAACCCTTACTGGGTTTGGCTTTCAATTCCCAAAAGTGTAGCCACACTTTTGGGAATTGGTATGATTTGTCCTAATTCAAGTGACTGTAGCTATAGTTCAGCCCACAAATCTAATTTAAATCCAATTCAAACCCTAGATTTAGGTGCGATCGCCTATGAATTGGGTAGAATCCAAGAGATATTTCACGCAATAATTTACGCAAGGACAGAATTAACTATGCGAAAAATATGGATGAGGCTTCTGGCTGGCTGCTTAGCGTTGTTGATTAATTGGACAACAACAGGGGCAGTATGGGCAGCTAGTTCCCCAAAAGCTGGAGATCCTAAGTTTCAGGGCGTACCGCTTCAGTGTTTTGTGTCCTTAGCTGACGCAGGGACATCCCCCGAAGCAAAGGTTGCTGCCTATACCGAAATTGCAGGTAAATATTTAGAATTGGGGCTTTTGGATCGATCCACAAAAGTTTTGCAGAAAGGCTTAGCCTCTGCCAACGATATTCCTAAGCCATCACTTCAAGCCTTTGCCCTATTAGATATTGCAGGACGATTGACCAAGGCTTCGCAACCAAAGTTGGCGATCGATTCCCTTGGTAAGTCTCTGGATATCGTTAAGGAATTAACCGATCCCGTGGATAAAGTTTTTGCGACTATCAAAATTGCTCAAGCCTATGGTGAAGCTGGCGATAAGAATAGTGCCCAAAAGCTGCTAATTGAGGCAAATAGGGAAACTCCCGAAATTATTGATGCCTACGTGAGATCCCGTGCTTTTGCCGCGATCGCCAATGCCTACACCGAAATTGGTGATGCGGCAAATTCTGAAGGCGCAATTGCGGCGGCAACGGATTTGTTACCGATGATCGAAGACCCAAATATCAAGACAAGAGCAAGGGTAGAGATTGCAGGTAGCTACGCACAGGCTGGCGATCATGCTAAGGCGGTGGCTTCGTTAGGTGTGGTTTTTGAAGAGTTTGATCAGATGCGCGATCGGGCGATCGCTTCTGCTAAGGATGCCGCTGATAAAGATGCTAAGAAATCCAAGCCTTCCCCAAATGCCAATGCCAAGGTAGCAAATAAAAACCTTAAGAATGTTGAGCCGAAAGAGGCGAAAGCTGTCCCCGATCCCAAGGTTGTGGAACAAACGGCAACCGTCAATGCTGAAATTTTAAAAACGCGATCGCTCTTTCTGATTGCTAATCAGTACTT
Organism: Pseudanabaena sp. UWO310; assembly: GCF_006861605.1. Classification (NCBI taxonomy): domain Bacteria; kingdom Bacillati; phylum Cyanobacteriota; class Cyanophyceae; order Pseudanabaenales; family Pseudanabaenaceae; genus Pseudanabaena; species Pseudanabaena sp. UWO310. The sequence goes on from NZ_SELU01000002.1 coordinate 96,111, forward strand.
AGTTTCCAAGCAGTACGATAAGGCTTTGGAAGTTATTGCTAACCTTGATGATCAATCCGTAGAAAAGAGCGTAGGTATTGCTAACGTGGCAATTTCCTATGTCAAGGACAAGAATAATGAAAAGGCTCTTCAACTATTCGATCAGAGTTTGCAAGGTTTAACAAAGGTTACCCCTTCAAGTGATGTGTTTACTCTATTGGTAGAAGTCGGTCGTCAGTACCAGATCCTGAAAAAGGCGGAACTGGCTAAAACAGTATGGGCTCAAGCCTTAACAATTGCTCAAAATTTCTCTCAACCAATCGATCGCCTTTTTGCGTTTAATATTATTGCCAGCAACTATGGTGAGTTTGGCTTAAATGAACTAGTCGAGCCAATTTTACAAGAAAGCTTAGCGATCGCTAAAACTGCACCCGATCCGAATATTCGCTCCAGAGCGCATTCGGATATCAGCAGTGTTTATTGGACGATCGGTCAACGTGCTAAAGCCAAGGAAATTGCGCAAACGGTTGAAAACCCCGCCGAAAAACTGCAACTTGAAAAGCTATTTGCTTGTGCGACATAGCAATTGCTTACCTAAAAAACAAGAATGGCGGTGCTTTGCGCCGCCATTCTTGTTTTGTACAGCTGCCGCCAGTTTTGTTAGGACAAAATCAAAAACCCAAAGAGAGTTGCCGCGCTCCGCGCGGCAACTCTCTTTGGGTTTTTATGTCCTGATACAGTTGGCGGCAGCTATATAGCTACAGTCACTTGACTTAGGAAAAATCAAACCCCAAGAATTGAATGGAGGCGCTTCGCGCCTCCATTCAATTCTTGGGGTTACACTTGGCAACAGCTATATTCAAATTTTTATTCAAATTTTAAGGAGCTTAGGGCTGCCCACCGCTTGTCTAAAGTCTTATCTGAATTTTCGTCAGGACGATCCGATATCTCAAGGGCGGGCGCATCGGGAGCAATCTTGGGATAGGGAATGGCTAAGATTAATTGTTCATACAGCCATGCCGCAGCATCGAAGTAACCATTGGGCGATAGGGACTCCACTAAGTCTCCAGTTTCTATTTCCCGTTCCTTGGGATACTCGCTTTCAGGTAACGGCTCAGCCAACCAAATCATCTCGGAAGTATCGATTACCAAACGATAGTTGAATTGTACCAATGTGCGATCGCAGGTTAAGGTGATGATCGTTGACGCTTTGGCAGTGACTTCAATAAATGAACCAACGTGGCGGACGCTCATAAAGCCTTGAACAGGGGTTAAGGTTTCTAGCCCCTCAATCGTTTCTTTAAATTCAAATTCCTCTGTGGCATTAACAGCCTTGGCAATCTGAGGTATGTATAGGTTTTCCATTAGCTCTGCACCAATTTAACGATTAAGTGACGATTTGGCTCCCTACCCTGACTGTGGGTTTCGATATCGGCAAATTCTTCTAAAAGTTGGTGAATATGGCGACGATCGGCTGAAGACAGTTGTTTAATAACAAATTCGGTCTTTGTCTCCCGCACTTGCTGTACGGCTTGATCTGCCAAGGATTGTAAATTGGCGAGGCGTTGCGATCGATAGCCATTTAATTCCACAGTATAAAAATTTCGGCTTTCCGCGTCTGCTGGCTCTGCCTGTAGATGTCGATTGAGCAGAACATTCGCCAAATACTGCAAAGAGTCAAGCACTAGACCATCTTGACCCGTTAGTCGCTGAATTTGCTGATCCTGCAAACCCTCAGTACTTATTTCTGCCCAATAGTTGTTAGAAGTGCCGACCTGTTCTGGGGCTGTGTCTGCGAGTCTGATATCTACCGAAGTTGCATAACCCATCAATCCCAAAAGCTCTTGCAACCAATTTGCACTTGCGGTTACGCTTGCTTTTGTATTTGCTGAAGTATCTTCCATAAACCCACTTGCCCCATCAAATATCTGTTCAATTACCTGTTCAATATTTTTGCAATATTGCCATAATTAATAATTAAAGTGGGCGGCACATTGTACCACCCACTTTAAATTAAGAGCCCTTCTTCTTTTTCTTAGAGTTCGATGAATTAGGCTCAAAAGGTATCGCGGACTTGGTAGGGCTCTTGCTATCCTTATCTTTGTCATCCACTAAGGTTGCTTTAGCTTTGGCATCAAAGGGAATCTTGCTCGTTTCCGCCTTGCTAGAAGCGATCGCCTTACCTTCAGCTTTAGAGCTAGCACCACCAGAACTAGCTGAAACTGCTACAAGCTTTTGTAAATTCTCAGGTAATGGTTCTTTGGCAACAATAAAAGCTTGCAAAGTTTGGAAAATATTGGCAATCAACATATAAAGCATGACTCCCGAGGGCAGAGGGAAAAACAAAAACATGCCAGAGAAAATAATCGGCGTGAGTTTGTTCATCGTTTCCTGCTGCGAAGATTCAGGAGTTGCATTAGCCATTTTAGGAGTAGAGCCACTGGATATGGATTGGTTCGCATAAAGACTTACGCCAAATCCTAATACCATGATCACAATGTCCCAGTTAATGCTGCCATCAGCATTTTTAACACCAGTTTTGCCAAGAGCCTTAATGAATAGGAAACCTTTATTAGAGGCAAGTCCGGGAACCGTTGCTTGTACTGTGACATCACCTGCTTGTTTGGCGATGACGGTTCCATCTTCTAAAACCTCAACCAAATCTTGACCTTTAGTGACTTTCCACTTGGTTGTCAGGTCAATATCTGGGTATTCATTGGATAAAGCATTAAAATCTTTACCTTCAGATGTCTGCAAAACGATTTTGGACTTTTCGCCGATCGCCAAGTTCGTACCGTTTTCTGCGGTTGCCAATACTGGATAATGAACGCGATCGGCAAAATAAACGTTTTGGCTAGGAGAGGTAAAGGGCTGATGTTGGATCTGCGCTGTATTTTCAGGAGCCGCAATCTGAAAATTTAAGGAATAATTAATATCGGCAAAGGGCGATCCCCTGAGGGTTGCAAACAGTGCAAACAGGATCGGTAATTGAATAATGGCAGGTAGGCATCCTGACAAGGGATTTCCAAACTCTTTGAAGTTTGCTGAGTTAACCTTGGCTAGCTCTTCTTGCTGCTTAGCGGGATCGCTCTTATAGCGCTCTTGAACTTCTTTGATTCTTTGTTGCATTACGGGGTTAGCAATTTTCATGCGTCGCATACTGCGAAGCTGATTAGCGCTAACGGGGAACAACACAAAACGTACAACTAACGTTAATGCAATAATTGCCAATCCATAATTCGGCACGATGCCGTAGAAAAAATCTAGGAAAGGCAACATTATGTTGTTGGAAAGAAAACCTACACCGAAATCCATTTTCTACTTTACTGTTGGGTTTGCATCCGAATGATAACGAATATCACTCATGAAAATTAGGATCGCCCAAGATTTAATTGTCGAGGACGATCCTTCAATATTTTAGGCTTTGCCGCCGATCGCGCCACTGATGTCTCGCGCTTTGAGGCTCAGCCTCGATTCAATATATTCGTACGTTTCGCGAAATTTTGGCAAGGATTTTAGCTCTAGACGAGAACCATCCTTAAGCGTGAGTACCATGTCTCCCCAACTGCCCAGACCACGGGGGACAGTAACAATCTTGGCGATCTCTGCATACACAACATCTGTACGGGTTTGCCCCATCCAACCACCTGTGACAGTAATACGTCGATTGGTGATTCTATAGCGCAACCATAATGCTCTCGTGATGGCAGCAATACCAAAGGGAATTGTGATCACAAAAATACTCATCAGCAAACTAATAATTAGATCGCCAATGTGAGGTGCGCCTTCGTAGTAAACTTCCTCATTAACTGCCATGCAAAACCTTTGCCCTTGCTAGTAAATTCTTTAGGTCATCCCAAAGTTCTTGATAACTTGGCTTGCTTTGAACAGTAGTCACTGTTACAACTATTTGCAATCCACATCTCAATTGTGACAGAAGTTGCCGAAAAATGGCGCGAAGTTGACGCTTAAATCGATTACGGGTTACCGCCAACTTGCTGACTTTTTTGCTGACAACTATGCCTATCCTTGTTAGGGGAATATTGCTGTCAAAAAGGATTCGCAGATTTAGGTAAGTGCCTCTATAGCGATCGCCATTAGCATATACTTTTGCGAAATCTTCTCGCCGCCGCAGACGGTTTTGATTAGGAAGCACTAGAGATTATCAATTGCAAATCAAATAAAATACAAAATAAAAGGCAAATTGCGAATTAAATCTGGCATTAGCGCATCGGAACGATCAAAACGATCAATTAGATGATCGCCTATACGGTGGTGAGGCGAACTCTACCTCTGCTGCGGCGAGCCTTAATTACTCGTCTGCCTGTGGGAGATTCCATTCTGGCACGAAATCCAGAGGTGCGCTTCTTTTTGCGGACACTACCGCGTAGAGTACGTTTTGTCATAACCGTTACTTACTTATTTAGTTTCAAAGGATGTCATTTTTTCACAGGCTTTTAATCATAACACTTATCCTGAGCCTATGTATAGTTTTAGTAAGACAGTCTAAGAACTTATTTTCAGCTTTTTTTACCAATAAGATGGTTTGAAATCTTCGTCATTAGCGATCGCTACACTATCCCCTGATGGCTTAATTACAAACAAGCCTTGACGATAGGCATAGCGATCTATACCTTCATTAATTTCTATGCCTGCAACTGCGCCATAGGCTTGATAGTCTTTGTAATGGGGAAAAGAAATTTTGAAACGATTGAGCTTTTCGATAAATTCATCAACATCATCTTTGGAAAGTCGAGATTTGCACTCTACTAATACCAACTCAGTATCATCAATGGCTAAGATGTCGATCTCCATTGCTGCACCTTGTCGCTTGGTTCGTGCACGCGGATATACCTCTTTAACATCAATGCCTTTTTCTTGAAAAAGTCTTAAAACCGCAGGTTCAACTAGCTCCTCCACAAAACGCCCCCAACGAGTAGTTAGCGCATCAATGGCTTTGCTAGTACGTTCAACTGTACGCTCTAATTTTGCTAAGCTTTTTTCGCGCTCAGCAATAAGTCTCTCTAGTTCAGCTCTAGATTCTGTGGCGCGGCGATCGCTTTCAGCAAAACGGCGATCGCTTTCAGCAAAACGGCGATCAGCTTCAGCTATGCTCTTGTCTAATTTTTCTTGAGATCTTTCAAATAATTTATAAATGTCTTCAATAGTTACAGGGGTTGTCATTTTTGTGAGCTTTTAATTTTCTGAAACTATTATATTTAATTCTTTTTTAGATCTTCGCTATAGCTGCGCCAACCAGTATGAACTCTTTTCGTAGGGACATAATCTCCGCTCACAAGTAATGCCATTAAATCCGCAATAACATCATTACTCCAATAACCAGCATGAGCACTGCCATTCCTAAAGCCTTCCAGCATGACCTTGACCGAAACGTGGCTCCTGATTCTGCTCCATTAGGGTGCGTCCAAAGAAATTGATCGAAAAATTGATCGGTACATAGAAACTTATCTGCTTTGCTTTTCCCAGAAATCAATAGTTAATAATGCGTCAATATCGCGACTAAATTGCCATGTATCAGGAAAATCTATGGACTTATAACCTGTATTTCTTCTAACTATGCGTAGAGCATCATCAAAGGCATCCTGAAATAGCTCAGGACTACTAGCATAATTTCTTAAACTCGGTGACTGCTTGAGAATATCTCTAAGGGCATTGCGTGTTCTATCAATGGTTTCCACCCAGCCTGCATAGTCATATTCACTTTTGACATAGCAACGCTTTAGCAAATGCTCGATTAGCGTAGTCAATCTTTGCTTTATTTCCCGTCTATCCCTACCAGCCAAGCCTTCTAACTCCTCCACTAAATTTTCAATATCAAGATTTTGAAAATTACCAGCTTTTAACTGGGCGATCGCCTCTTCTAACCAGAGATGAAGATCGCGATCGTAGAGGGAGGTTTTAGAAGGTTTAGGTAAGGCTTGAGTCATAGTAGATACTCAACAGCGAATAAATTAGCGAATGTACTCTTTTAAAACGCTATTGCGGTTAGGATGGCGCAACTTGCGGAGAGCCTTGGCTTCGATTTGGCGGATGCGTTCGCGAGTAACGTTGAAGATTTGTCCAATTTCTTCGAGGGTCTTCATGCGTCCGTCATCTAAGCCATAGCGGAGCCGCAACACATCGCGCTCTCTAGGGCTTAGAGTACCTAACACGCTTTCGAGGTCTTCGCGTAGGAGACTCTTCGCAACTTGATCGTCTGGAGTTTCACCTTCGGACTCAATGAAGTCGCCGAGGCGGGAGTCTTCTTCCTTACCAATGGGAGTTTCGAGAGAGATCGGCAACTGGGCAGATTTGGCGATAAAGCGGAGCTTTTCGATCGTCATTTCCATGCGGGTGGCGATTTCCTCCTCGGTGGGCTTACGACCCATTTCTTGAGAGAGTAGCTTGGTAGTTTTCTTAATCCGCGAAATGGTTTCGTAAAGGTGGACTGGGAGGCGAATAGTACGGGATTGATCGGCGATCGCACGGGTAATGGCCTGACGAATCCACCATGTCGCATAGGTCGAGAATTTATAACCCTTTTCATGGTCGAACTTCTCGGCGGCACGGATCAAGCCTAAACTACCCTCTTGGATCAAATCTTGGAAGGATAAACCGCGATTCATGTACTTTTTGGCGATCGATACTACTAGACGTAGGTTCGACTGCACCATTTTGTCCTTGGCTCTGCGACCAGAATGGAGGCGTTTGCGAAATTCGCCGAGGGGCATTCCCATTTTGATTGCCCATTCTGGTTCGCGGACATCATCAGGATGACAGTCAGCCTCAGTGGCTAATTCTTCGCGTTTTAATTCTAGTTCCAGTAGGTCGGCAATTTTACGCGCTAACTCAATTTCTTCATCGGCGCGGAGTAGGCGGATACGACCGATTTCTTGCAGGTAAAGGCGGATCGAGTCTTCGGTAAAATGTTTTTTCTTAGTCTGGCTAGCTCTTTTTTTTGCCCCCCTTGCTTTGCCAGTTTTGTCAGGGTCATCATCAATGTCTGCGTCCTCATCTGAGTCATCAATTAAATCGTCCTTGTCGAGTTCGATATCATCATCATCTTCAAGGTCTTCTTCAATTTCTTCAAGATTTCCGCCAAGTTTGCCAACAGGCAACTTGATTTCAATAGGTAGGTCGATGGCTGTTTTGCTCATGCCAGATTCCTCAGATCCGTACTGTCTAAAACTTTTTCTACGGGGATTTACACCTAGATGATTGTAGCTTGTCAAATATAAAAATGGTGATTTGAGCTACTTAGAATTATGAAAATCCTGTCTAAGGGTCAATTTACAATTCTTGCGTTTAGTCAAATCGGTGCAAATCCTACTTATACATTTATAGTCTAACGATGGCAACCCGACTACAAAAAATTTTTTGACATGAGAATTTAAATAACTATAGCAACGTAAAAGATATCTAGGACGAATCAAAACCCCAGAGATGATTGGCGGCACGAAGCGCCGCCAATCATCTCTCGGGTTTTGATTGCTATAGAATGGGGCAGATCCCCAAGAGATTTAGAAAATAGATGCATTTAACAGATACATTTGTTAAGTATTATTAAATTTTGATCATGCTTAAACTTAATAAGATATCTCTAGCTTCCATCGGTTTGTTTGTTGGTGGAATTCTTTTTGTCGTGGGTTTTTGGGCTTACGCTAAAGGTAATTCCACGCTGAATCTGATCGGATTTTTCTATGGTTTTCCTATCCTCTTAGGGGGCTTTGCATTTAAGTCTTCGGAAGTCAAACCAGTACCTGTGGTTGTTTCTCTATCAGATGAGGTTTTAAATTTACGCAAGGCACAAGAAACTTCAACCCAAAAGCAGCTACGCCAAGATGTAACTCGGTATCGCTACGGTATTAAGGCCCATTTAGATGAGGTTTTAGAAAAATTGGGTATGAGTCCTACCGATGAAGAACGTCCTATCTTGGTGGGGATCTATGAAGAAATTTCTCAGGCAGAGGAGACTAAGGGTGCTTACAGTTTGGTTTTACGTTTCCGATCGCCTTTGATGGACATTGCAACTTGGCAACAAAAACAAGATAAATTGACGCGATTTTTTGGTCCTGGGATCGTGGCGGTTGTGGCGGAATTGGAAAATAAAGAGTTTGATTTACGTTTGATTTCAGAAATTCCAGCGGTAATTGGTGCTTAATTCCCAAAAGATAGAGGCGGCGCTTGCGCCGCCTTTATCTTTTGGGTTTTGATTTTGTCCTAATGGGACTGGCAGCAGCCATATAGTAATACCAATTCCCAAAATGGCGTTGCCATTTTGGGATTTTAAAACCCTTACTGGGTTTGGTTTTTAATTCCCAAAAGTGTTGTCACACTTTTGGGAATTGGTATAAGAGATAGATATGTGGCGGCGCGAAGCGCCGCCACATATCTATCTCTTGGGAAACGCATCCCGTAGGGGATCGCTTTGATCGCAACGCAAAAATCTACAAATGATTTAGGATTGCTATATTTAGATATTAAGTAGGAATTGTGGCTTTAGTTTCTTTAGCGGCTTTGGTGGCAGGGGCGAGATCGGGGAAATTGGTGAGTTTTCCTACCGATACCGTGCCTGCTTTGGCGGTGCGTCCCGATCGCAGTGCAGATATTTATACGCTCAAGCAGCGATCGCCCGATAAACCATTAATTTTAATGGCGGCTAGTTGGCAAGAGTTTTTATTGTTTTTGGATATAGACCATCCAGAGTTAGAAACTTGGGAACGGACTGCCCACCAATATTTTGCTGGAGCAGTGACTCTAGTTTTGCCCGCGAGCGATCGCGGTTGTCAGCTCAATCAAGGTTTTCAAACTTTAGGGGTGCGAATTCCCGATCACCAAACGGCGATCGCCATTTTGCAGCAAACAGGAGCAATGCTGACTACCAGTGCCAATAAGAGTAATGAACCGCCTTTACGCAGTATGACCGAAATTAATGACGCTTTTCCCTCGGTCATGACTCTCGGCGATGGAATTAGTATTACCGAACCATTGGGAAGCGGGTTGCCATCGACTGTAGTGGAATGGACGATGAATGGTTGGGTAGTTCGTCGTCAAGGGACGGTGAGGTTTTAAATCAAAAAGTGCGCCTCGCGCACTTTTTGATGGATTTAGTGATGGATTTAGATGGTTTGCCAATCTCGCGAAAATTGCTCTAAGTTCGCCGAGGTTAGTTCCTTTTCCAGCCATTGTAGAGCCGTGATTTGACTGGGAAACTGTTGGCTGTCGTAGTCTTGGAATACATCTACCAAGGAAATTGCGATCGCATTCTGTCCAGAAGCAACTGACCACCGCTGGAAAAACTGCTGCATGGTCAATGCAGGTAAAGCATTTTGCAGATTTTCTAGAGCCGTGATCTGATTAGCCGAGCGCTTAAAAACCTTGACAGCATCGCTGAGATTGATTAGTTGCAATGGAGGATTGCTCGTGTCACTGGGTTGGCTAGGCGTAAATGGCGTGGTCGTAGTGCCAACCCCTGCATTGAGATTTGACCAATCTTGACGGAATTTAGCAAGAGCCTGTGACGATATTTGCCCTTGCAACCACTGCAAGGCAAGATTTTGATTGAGCATCTGAGCAAGATTGTAACCACTGAGGGCATCTGGTAGTGATGTGGCTGTGGTTGCCAGTCCAGACGCGGTTTGCCAACGCTGAAAGAATTGTTGCAAGATCTCTGGCGTGATATTTGCTTGCAAATTGTTAAGCGCCGCAGTTTGATTGGGTAAGCGCCCACGGCTATAGCTATTTGCGGCATCAGTTAGACTGATTGCACTAGCAGGGGGTGTTGATGAGGAGGTGGGATCGCTAGTAGCGATGGGAGTACCCTCCGTCGGTACGAAAATTGACGGCGTGGCGGAAGGTGTGGCGGAAGGCGTTGCCGAAGGTGCGGGGGCTGGTGAGGGCGATGGACGCACAATTTCAATCGTGGTCGGTGGAGTGGGCGTAGCTACCGCGATCGCAGGTGCTTGAAGCTTTTTCCATGTTTGTTCGCCGACTTTGCCATCAACGGTCAACCCATTGGCTCTCTGAAATGCCACGATCGCATCCCTCGTACCAACGCCAAAGTCACCATCGATCCGACCTTGATAATAGCCCTTGTCTTTAAGCAATTGTTGAGCTTGGGCTACAGCCGAGCCCTTAGATCCTGGCAATAGGGTTGGTAGAGTCTGGGCAGTCGAGACAGCCCGAAGTTTAGCCCAGCTAGAACTGCCCACAATGCCATCGGCTACCAATCCATTAGCCTGCTGAAATTTCAGGACAGCATTGGTTGTGCCAGCACCAAAATCCCCGTCAATGCTGCCACTATAAAATCCTTTGCCTTGGAGAAGTTGCTGCAACTCAACTACATCACTACCTTTACTACCTTGTCTTAATATCGAGTCCATAGTTAGCTCAAATTTCTCAAAGTTGACAATCTTTAAATTCAATGCAATTCACAATCTAGCGATTTTCATTTAGAAATGTTATTTAGTAACATTTCTAAATGATGAATTTAGAAATGGGGAATTTAGAAATAGAGTACACGAGCATCTAAGCCCTGCGATCGCAAGAAATATTTCAAAGATTCAGCGGCATCGCGATTGGCATAGCCGCCAGCATATACATAGTTACCGCGATTTGACTTGGCGACAAAGGCGCTAGGAATAAACTGCTGTACTTGAGATAGGGTGGTCGGGGATTGCACAGGAACAGCCGTAACGTAGCGATATTGTGCTAAATTCTCAAGGTTATTGGTGGGGATGTAGCTCGGTAGCGCTACATAGGGTGAAGTATTCGTATTTTGAGCTTGTACGGTCTGAGTAGTTTGATAACCCTGCTGGGCATCTACGCCGCGTTTTTGGAGTTCTTTGGTGACAAAATCTGCGGTTGATGTATCAAAGGAGCCAGCAACAATGGAGGTTTGCCCATTAACTGAGGCAACCACTGGGTTAGTTACAACTTGTCGAACAACATTCAAAGTTGCGGGATTATTGCCTGCTATGTAGACAACTATATTTCCTAATTGTGCATTGGCACTTGTGCTTGCTATATTCCAAAAGCCGAAACTTGCGATCGCTAAGCCAATAGCTTTCTTCACCCAGCCAGATATCTTCATCGTTTTTAGACCTTATAACCCTAAAGCGACTTAATTGCTCATAAACCTAAACTAATTCTATCGTAATTAGTAAAAGCAGAGATATGCAGAGATATATCGATATATAGCTGTTATATAGCTGTCTCTAGTCTTGCTAGGACGAAATTAAAACCCAAAAGAGGATTGCCGCGCTCCGTGCGGCAATCCTCTTTTGGGTTTTACAGCAATTTTTGATCAAAAGAACCACAAGAAACTTTTTGAAAGTGTTGCTTCGCAACACTTTCAAAAAGTTTCTTGGTTTGGATTTGAGCGCAAAGCGCTGTATGTCCTGATAAAGTTGACGGCAGTCATATATAAGTCATATATAGCTGTCGCCACTCGCGTTTTACCTATTTCCAAAATGGCAACGCCATTTTGGAAATAGGCGTACTATAAATTCCAGCCCTTGGCTAATAAATTTGTGGAGATGGACTCATGCCATTGCTCAAGCAATAAACCAAACTCCTCTGTATGCAATCCTTTGCACCAGAGCATCAGGGCATCTTCGCCTGTTACTTCATAGTAATTAGGTCTTCTCCCAATTTCCTTAAAACCAAAGCTTTGGTAGAGGGCGATCGCTACATAATTGGATGCTCGTACTTCGAGAGTCGCCCATTCCAAATGGCGATCGCGAGATTTTTTGAGTAGCCCCCAGACGATCGCCTTACCAAATCCTTGCCCTTGATATTCGGGACGCACTGCTAAAACGGTAATATGCGCTTCTTCAAGCACAGACCATAAACAACCGAATCCTAACAATTCGTGATTTTCCGTAGTTAAGCCCAGTACAACACTGCTGGGATTGTTGATTTCCCTTTGATAGGCTTCTAAGCTCCAGAAATCTCCTAAGCAGGCACAGTCGATCGCCCTGAGTTGGGATAAGAAATTGCGATCGATCTCACTTAGGTAGATTCTGGTCGATGGATTCATAGGTTGATAAATAATTTAGACTTAGCACAAAGCTCCATGTATCCTACCCCTATCCAAATCCCCAAATTAACGAATTATTAACGAATTATTAATGTCTATGTCAGAAATCATGCCAACTATCTATCTCAGCATAGTTAGTTTCTTTGCTTGGATAGTTAGCACGTTAGCAGGTGGTGGTAGTCCCTTTGTTTTAATCCCATTAGTCAATCTCTTGATGGGGGCTGCCTCGGTTCCACCTGTAATTACGATTGGTATGTTTTTTGGGAATGCCCATCGAGTTTTACTGTTTTGGCGCGATATTGACTGGAAATTAACGGCTTGGTATGCTCCTGGTGCAGTTTTGGGGGCAATTCTTGGTGCATATACCTTTACCCGAATTCATATTGACGGGCTGCAAATAGTCATTGGTATATTCCTGCTGATCAGTGCAGTTTTGTTTGAGTTAGAAAAAAGCCCAGATACCAAAAACGTAGCTAACTCTGCATCTCAGCCTGATTTAAATAATTTAAATAATTTAGATCCAGATAATTTAGATCCAGATAATTTAAATCCAGATAATTTAAATCCAGATAATTTAGAAACAAAATTGACCGCTTTGGCGATCGCTTCTGAAGAGACTAGCGATTCCCAAGAAACTAAAGAATATGGAAAATCTGGAGTTATTGAAATTCCTAATGCAAATCAAACCGAGACTCAAGGGCAAATGCCTAAACCTAAATTTAAGCTCGAAGCATGGCATATTATGCCCGCAGGCTTTCTGAAAGCCTATGTATCGGGGCTAGTAGGGACAACGGGACCAGTGCTCAATCCTTTTTATCTACGTTATGGCTTGCTCAAGGAGCAAATGATTGCGACTAAAGCTGCCCATATGACGATTATTCACGTCTTCAAACTGATTACTTATGGGCTACTAGCAGCCCTGTCGCAAGAGCAGGCGATCGCAGGTTTAGCGATCGGCTTAGCGGCAATACCTGCTAACCTCGTGGGCAAATATATCCTCAGTCGTATGAGTTCTCAGCAGTTTCGGCAGATTGTTTTGGTATTTATGGCTGTAGGCGGGATCTGGATGCTTTGGGGACAAAGGAATTTGTTTTTGAATTAACGTGAGTTCGGGATAATTTGAAACGGGATTTGAGAAAGGGTTTGCTACGCAAACTCTTTCTCAAATCCCAAAAGTAAAAGCCTTATTTAGTTATGCCTAATCACTTTAAGGGCGTTAAATCTGTTTTCTAAATTACAAAGTTCGACAAATTATGTGAAGATATTGTGTAAATAGGTGGATAATACCCAAAAATATACCTAAGGCATAGCTTTAAGTTTAGTTAAAAGTTTGGTTAAAGGGAGTGAGATCCGTACCTATAGAATGCTGTTAAGGCTGTGCTAGTATTAACTTTAACCAGAACGCAGCAAAGTATGGGGAAACGCCATGTTTGAACGCTTTACAGAAAAAGCAATTAAAGTCATCATGCTGGCTCAAGAGGAAGCTCGCCGCCTCGGTCATAACTTTGTCGGCACAGAGCAAATTCTATTGGGTCTGATCGGAGAAGGAACTGGCGTTGCCGCCAAAGTACTGAAGTCGATGGGTGTAAACCTCAAAGATGCACGGATTGAGGTTGAGAAAATCATCGGACGCGGCTCTGGTTTTGTCGCCGTCGAAATACCTTTCACGCCTCGCGCCAAGAGAGTCCTTGAGTTGTCGCTAGAAGAAGCTCGCCAGTTGGGACATAACTACATCGGTACTGAGCATTTGTTGCTAGGACTAATTCGCGAAGGCGAAGGCGTTGCCGCTAGAGTTTTAGAAAATTTGGGCGTAGATCTGTCCAAAGTCCGTACTCAAGTAATTCGTATGTTGGGCGAGACTGCCGAAGTCTCCGCAGGTGGTGGTTCGTCGGGACGCACCAAAACGCCTACCCTTGATGAGTTTGGTTCTAATTTGACCCAGCTAGCTCAAGATGGCAAGCTCGATCCCGTTGTGGGTCGCGAGAAAGAAATTGAACGAGTAATCCAAATCCTCGGTCGTCGCACCAAAAACAACCCAGTGCTAATCGGTGAACCCGGTGTTGGTAAAACTGCGATCGCGGAAGGGCTTGCTCAACGCATTTCTAACAGTGACATTCCCGATATTCTCCAAGAAAAACGGGTGGTTACGTTAGACATTGGCTTGCTAGTGGCGGGTACAAAGTATCGTGGTGAATTTGAGGAACGCCTCAAAAAGATCATGGAAGAAATCCGCACCGCTGGCAATGTGATCTTGGTAATTGATGAAGTTCATACCCTGATCGGTGCTGGGGCTGCTGAAGGTGCGATCGATGCCGCGAATATCCTCAAGCCTGCCCTTGCCCGTGGCGAACTCCAATGCATCGGTGCAACTACCCTTGATGAGTATCGCAAGCATATCGAACGTGATGCTGCCCTCGAACGTCGCTTCCAGCCTGTCATGGTTGGTGAGCCTAGCGTTGAAGAAACCATCGAAATTTTGATCGGGTTGCGCCAACGTTACGAAGAACACCACAAGCTCAAGATCGACGATGAAGCCCTCGTTGCTGCCGCGAAGCTATCCGATCGCTATATTAGCGATCGCTTCTTGCCCGACAAAGCGATCGACTTGATCGACGAAGCTGGCTCTCGCGTAAGGCTGATTAACTCCCAATTACCTCCCGCCGCCAAGGAACTGGACAAAGAATTACGTCTAACCCTCAAAGAAAAGGATGACGCAGTTCGCAAGCAGGACTTTGATAAAGCTGCGGAATTACGGGATAAGGAAATCGATCTCAAACAGCAGATTCGCGCTCTCAGCCAAACCAAAAAGGCGGAAGCTCCCACCGAGGATGCCCCTGAAATTCGTGTTACCGAAGAGGATATCGCCTACATTGTCAGCTCTTGGACTGGCGTACCCGTACTCAAGATTACCGAGTCTGAGTCCGTCAAGCTCATGCAGATGGAAGAAACCCTGCATAGTCGCGTAATCGGACAGGATGAAGCGGTAAAAGCAATTTCCCGTGCCATCCGTCGCGCCCGCGTCGGGCTCAAGAGCCCCAATCGTCCGATCGCTAGCTTTATCTTCTCTGGACCCACAGGTGTTGGTAAAACCGAGCTAACTAAAGCGCTCGCATCCTACTTCTTTGGCTCTGAAGATGCGATGATTCGCCTCGATATGTCCGAATACATGGAGCGTCATACCGTATCGAAATTGATCGGTTCACCTCCTGGCTATGTCGGCTATAACGAAGGCGGTCAGCTTACGGAAGCCGTGCGTCGTCGTCCTTATACGGTCGTGCTATTCGACGAAATCGAAAAGGCTCACCCCGATGTCTTTAACTTGCTATTGCAAGTCCTTGAAGATGGTCGCTTGACCGACTCCAAGGGACGTACGGTTGACTTCAAGAACACCCTGTTGATCATGACCTCGAACGTTGGTTCTAAAGTCATCGAAAAGGGTGGTGGTGGACTCGGCTTTGACTTCGCTGCTAGCCAAGAAGATGCGCTCTATACCCGCATTCGCTCCCTAGTTAACGAAGAACTCAAGCAATACTTCCGCCCAGAATTCCTCAACCGTCTTGATGAAATCATTGTCTTCCGTCAGTTGACTAAGCCCGAAGTCAAGGAGATCGCCGATCTCATGCTCAATGAGTTCTTCAAGCGGATGCTCGATAAGAATATCGTTCTTACGGTAACCGAGCGCTTTAAGGATCTACTCGTCCAAGAGGGCTACAATCCTAGCTACGGCGCACGTCCGTTGCGTCGCGCCATCATGCGTTTACTTGAAGACTCTCTTGCGGAAGAGATCCTCACAGGTAAAGTCCGTGAAGGTGCTTCCGTACAGGTTGATGTCGATGACGATGGCAAGGTCAAAGTGATCGAAAAAGAAGCCCTTAACGGTTCTGAAAATAGCCTTCAGTTACTACCGTCGGCTTAGAGAAAACAGGGGGCGTAAGCCCCCTTGTTTTCTGTTTTTCTGTTTTTTTGTTTTTGCACCACCTTAGTGATTCCGAGAGCTTTGGTGGTAGATGGATGGACAGTGCTAAATTTGAAAAAGCTTCATGAATGCCAACCAGCGTAATATTGCCGTGAAATCGAATCCTCTGCCTCCTACGAAACTTCAGTCGGTTGCAGGGGATTTGTCATCTGCGGAGATGCCTGAAGTTATTGTAGTAACCGAAAAAAGTGAAGATTCCTTGGGCAATGTCCCTGCCCCTCTTACGGTTGCAGATGTGGAGGGGGGAGAACTCAAGCCAATTCCCAGCCAGCCTACTAAAAAGGCTCAGCCAGATGCTGAGGCAATTCCCGATCCTGAAATTTCCCAAGTAAGGTTTAAAACCCTTGAGGGCAAGCTCAATCTATTATTGCCAACTGAAAAAAAGATCAAGCTACCATTTCATAAATCTAACGATGGTTCTTCATCTTCTCTGTCTTCTCCATCTTCTCCATCTATTGGTGCAGATGATTCGGCATCGACTAATTCTGAGACTTCATTACTAACTTTAACTTGGGAAGAAATACTTTCTCAGCTAGAGCAACGCATGGCGGCGAGTGGTCATGATTGGAAACCCCGTACGCAGGTATATTTGCAAGCAGGCGATCGCCTATTGGATACGCGTCAACTGCAAGAAATATATGAGTCGTTGCAAAATTACCAATTATTGTTGCATTGTGTTGTCACTAATCGTCGTCAGACAGCGATCAATGCTGCTAGTATGGGTTTTTCTGTTGAGCAAGGCACTGTCTTTCGTGAGTTGTTAGGATTTAATCCAATTCCTAATGCGCCAACGGATGATCCGCTATACATTAAGATGACCGTAAGATCTGGTACAGAAATTCGGCATTCAGGCAGTATTATTGTCTTCGGTGATGTCAATGCTGGTGCGGAGTTAATCTCTGAAGGCGATATTATCGTGTGTGGCAAGCTGAAAGGCATGGCTCATGCAGGTGCTAAAGGTAATGCCCAATCGGTAGTGATGGCTTTGCACCTCAATGCCACCCAGATTAGGATTGCTAGTTTTATTGCTCGTGTTGAGACTCCCAGTACATCTTTTTGTCCAGAAGTAGCCTTGGTCAGTACGCAGGGTACACCTGCAATTAAAATTGTCCAAGTAGTTGACTTTTCTGCATTTAATCATTCTTCGCTAAACTATCCCTCGTCAATCAGTAATTCGTAAACATGAGTCGCATTATCGTTGTTACCTCCGGTAAAGGTGGTGTCGGCAAGACCACATCTTCAGCAAATCTCGGCATGGCGCTCGCTAAACTAGGGCGTAAAGTGGTTTTGGTGGATGCTGACTTTGGCTTGCGAAATCTCGATCTTTTATTGGGATTAGAAAATCGCATCGTGTATACCGCCCTTGAGGTAATTGCACGAGAATGTAAGCTCGATCAAGCCCTAGTTAAAGATAAGCGTCAACCTAATCTATCGCTCTTAGCCGCTCCCCAAACACGAAATAAAACCGCCATTACCGCCGCTCACATGAAGGCTCTAGTAGAGGTTTTAAGCCGATATTTTGATTACGTATTAATTGACTGTCCCGCAGGGATTGAGTCAGGTTTTCAAAATGCGATCGCAGGAGCGAAGGAAGCGATCGTCGTGACGACTCCTGAAATATCGGCAGTGCGAGATGCCGACCGTGTAGTTGGGTTACTCGAAGCCAACCGAATTACCGATATTAAATTAATTTTGAACCGGATTCGCCCAGCTATGGTAAAAAATAACGACATGATGAGTGTCGAGGATGTGCTGGATATTTTGTCAGTTAAATTAATTGGCGTAATTCCTGATGACGAACAGGTGATCGTTTCTACTAATAAAGGGGAACCATTGGTGTTGTCAGATAAGCCATCGCTAGCAGGCACTGCCTATGAGAATGTGGCAAAGAGACTGGAAGGCAAAAATATCGAGTTCTTACAACTCGAAGTACCCCCTAAAGGATTTTTTGCCCGTCTGTCTAGCTGGATTAGTGGGAATTCCTGAGGTTAGAAATGATTTCAACACTGCTCGATCGCCTGTTTCAAAGAAGTAACGTCCCCAGTGGAGCGCAAGTCAAGCAGCGTTTGAAATTTATCTTGGCTCACGATCGAGCCGCGATCGAGCCACAGGTTTTTGAAAATATGCGCCATGAAATCATGCGGGTAGTTTCAAGATATGTAGAGCTTGATGAAGGCGCGTTGGATATCCGCTTAGAGTCGGATAAACGCATGACCGCGTTAATCGCGAATCTGCCCATTCGGATGGTGCGGGAAGAGTTACCCGATCTGGTAAGTCTTTTTGATAATCCTGATGAAGAAAACACTCCAAACCAAGAGGAGTCAAAGGATTCTTCGGTATTAGAAATGGATTTATCCGCCGAAGCCGCCCTTGATGCGATCGCGGCAAAAGATCCCATACAAACCTCTGAAGATATATCCCCAGCGAGCATAGCTCTGGTGGCAGAAAGAACGACCGAAGTAAGTATCAAACTGAGGAGCGCTGCTACTAAAACGCAAAATGCGGAAGCGAGCGATCGCGTCGTTAGGGAAAGCGATCGGGTGGAAACTCAAGTTAGCAAGGATGTGGTGAATACTGGGGTTCCGACGGAGAACAATTTAGATACCGCTGTGAGCGATATCAGCAATATTAGCTCTACTAATGTTATTGCTGATAAAAATGCCGATAAAGTTCCTGCTGAGCGAGTTGTTGCTGTTAATGCTAGTGACGTTAATATTGTCGATGGCAAGGAAGAATCCGCCATTGAAGAATCGAGTGATCAACTAGAGTTGTCCTTCGATGTTCCCAGTTCGAGCGAGACAAGATAACAAGATAACAAGATAACAAGGTAAGGTTTACTTAGATACTTAGAGTATAAACCCCCAAAAACTAGTGGCAGTGCAAAGCACCGCCACTAGTTTTTGGGAGTTTTGAGTTGCGATAAAACCGAAGAAGATAAGGTTGGCGCGAAGCGCCAACCTTATCTTCTTCGGTTTTGATTTTGTCCCTATACCAATTTCCAAAATGGCAACGCCATTTTGGAAATTGGTATAGGGGTTTGAAAGGCTCAAAATGGCATAGCCATTTTGAGCCTTGGTATTACAGAGAATTGAGTGTTTTTATGTATTGCAGTAAGTGAAAGAAAAAATCATGTTAATGATAGTTATGCCTTAAAGGATGACAGAAATAATGAGAATTTAAAAATGATTCATTGGATTTTTTAACTCAATTAATAGAAATATAATTTTTTAAATTGATGTGTCTAAATTTAGATTTAGGGATTTGTTTAGAGATGCATTCAAAGATTAGATATTCAACGATCTGGTTATAGGATAATTTTAGGTGATCGCCTGTTTGATATGCCTATTTGATATACCTGTTCCGTTCTTGTAAGTAACTAAACATAGTTAAATATAAAAGCCTAAAGCTTTTGTGGCAAGCATTGTGTACATTGCTACTTTTGATATTGGCTCCTAATTAGACTATGTAACTTATCACAATTTTTATAGTTAATAGGGATGATTTAATCTCAGCATATATGCTTGGTATCTACTTTAGTCTGATACTTTCTGTATAATAGAAAAGTAATCTGTCATAGAATATATATAGGGGATCTAGGTGATTTTCTAGTAAAAAGATGTACTAATAGATACTCTAATAAATATGCAGGGGGTAAGAGTATCACTAGTATTTTATCTTGTTTTAATGGAAATCATTTTAGTGTGATCGTTAGGCGATATTTGAATGGTTTAGAGCTAAATCCAGATATTAATAAGATGTCGATACAGAATGAGGCTACATGACAGATCTTGGCGAATCTTATCTTTAGTGTTATCGATCCATAACCATGTCTCTAATAGCAAGTAATAATTTTCATAAATTTCCTCAACTCGCTGGCTATACTATTGCCGAGCAAATCTATAATGGCTCTCGAACTAGTGTTTATCGAGCTATAGATGACTCTAACGGTCGGGGCGTGATAGTTAAGCTGCTACAACAGGATTACCCCAGTTTCAATGAGTTGTTGAAATTTCGCAATCAATACACGATCGCCAAAAAATTGGACGTTAGCGGCATTGTGCGCCCCTACAGCTTGGAAGCCTGTGGTAATAGCTACGCCATTGTCATGGAAGATTTTGGAGGTATTTCGCTACAACAGCATATCCAAAAGCAACCATTATCTTTGGCGGAAAAATTGGAAATAGCCATCCAAATTACTCAAATCTTGGACGAACTGCACCAATCCTGCGTTATTCATAAGGATATTAAACCCGCCAATATTCTGATTCACCCAGAAACGAACCAAATCAAATTAATTGATTTTAGTATTGCTTCGCTATTGCCAAAGGAAACTCCAGAAATTAAAAACCCCAATGGCTTAGAAGGAACTTTGGCTTATATCGCGCCCGAACAGACAGGAAGAATGAATCGGGGGATCGACTATCGCACAGACTTCTATTCCTTTGGGGTAACGCTATACGAACTATTTGCTAGACAACGCCCTTTCGGTTCCTTTGACCCCATGGAATTAGTGCATTGTCACTTAGCTAAAATACCACCCACGATTCACCAGATCTGTCCCGAAATTCCCGTTGTGCTCTCGGATATCGTTGATAAGTTGATGGCTAAAAATGCCGAAGAACGTTACCAAAGTGCTTCAGGGCTAAAGCATGATTTACAACTATGTCTACATCAATTGCAAGAATTTGGGGAGATTAGTAACTTTGCGATCGGCAAACGCGACATGGGCGATCGCTTCCTGATACCTGAAAAACTGTATGGGCGGGAAATCGAGGTCAATCTCCTTCTAGAATCCTTCGAGCATGTTGCCCATGGGGCAACGGAACTGATGCTAGTTAAAGGATTTTCGGGGATTGGTAAAACGGCGGTCGTTAATGAGGTGCATAAACCGATTGTCCGCCAAAGGGGATATTTCATCAAAGGTAAGTTTGATCAATTTAATCGCAATATTCCCTTTTCGGCTTTTGTTCAAGCTTTTAGGGACTTAATCGGGCAATTGATGGGCGAAAGCGATCTCCAATTGCAGACTTGGAAAACTCGACTTTTAGAGGCTGTGGGAGAAAATGGGCAAATCATTATTGATGTCATCCCAGAATTAGAGCGAATTATGGGGGCGCAATCCCCCGCGCCCGCACTAACGGGGGCAGCCGCACAGAACCGATTTAATTCCCTCTTACAGAAATTTATTCACGTCTTTGCCAAGCCCGAACATCCCTTGGTTTTGTTCCTCGATGATTTGCAATGGGCAGATTCTGCTTCGCTAAATTTGATTCGGGTATTGATGGAGGACTTAGAAACGGGGTATCTCTTCGTCATCGGAGCCTATCGAGACAATGAAGTTTCTACGGCTCATCCTTTGATGTTGACCTTGGATGCGGTCAGTAAAACGCATATAACGACAAGTACGATCGCCCTCCAACCTCTCGACCAGAATAGCTTGAATCTCTTGGTTGCCGATACGCTCCATTGTCATGAAGAGTTGGCGCAACCCTTAACGGAACTATTAATGCAAAAAACGCAAGGCAACCCATTTTTTGCCACTCAGTTCCTCAGAGCTTTGTATCAAGATGGTGCGATCGCTTTTAACGCCAATGCCAGCCATTGGCAATGTGATATCGCCCAAGTGCGGAATGCGGCTCTGAAGGATGATGTAGTGGAATTTATGGCTTTGCAGTTGCAAAAATTGCCAGTAACTACTCAGGCGATTTTAAAGCTGGCGGCTTGTATGGGTGCGCAGTTTGATCTAGATACTTTGGCTATAGTTGCCGAGCGGTCGTCAGAGTCGGTAGCAGGTTTGCTATGGGTAGCTTTGCAGGAGGGGTTGATTTTACCTCAAAGCGAGATTTATAAGTTTTATCTTGAAGAAAGCGATATGTCGCAGTCGATTAGCCAACCAACTCTCAAGGAAACGCTTAACTACAGGTTTTTGCATGATCGCGTCCAACAGGCTGCCTATTCACTGATTCCTGACGATCAAAAGCAAAAGACTCACCTGACAATCGGACGACTATTGCAACAAAATCTTTCTAGTCTGGAGCAAGAGGAAAATCTATTTGAAATTCTGGGTCACCTCAATGCGAGTAGCTCCTTAATCACCGATCCTGCCGAAAAAAGAGAGCTTGTGCATCTGAATTTTGCTGGTTGTAAACGGGCTAAAGCCTCAACTGCCTATAGCGCAGCGGTACGCTATGCCAAGGAAGCCATTAATTTACTGCCATCAGACTCTTGGCAAACAGACCATCAGTTAACCTTGCAGCTTTATGAGACTGCTGCGGAAACGGCCTATTTAAATATTGAATTTACCGATGCTCTGAAACTGATTGATATTATCTTGCAAGAATGCGATCGCCCGATCGATCGCACCCTTGCTTACGAGTTATCGGTACAAATATATATCGCCCAAGATCTCCAGTTAAAAGCTATTGAAACGGGATTAAATGCACTGACAAGCCTTGGTGTATCTCTAGTAGATCTGACAAACTGGCAAGATCACCTGCCCCAACTTCCCAGTAAAGATGGACTGGTTAGTAAGCCGCAAATGACTGACCCAGTCTATCTTGCAGCCTTACAGATTCTCATCACAATTACACCACCCACCCATCACGTTAAGCCCGAATTGTTTCCTGCCGTAGTCTTAACGATGGTGGATCTGTGCGATCGCGAAGGATATTCGGAGCTAGCTGCCTATGCTTATGGGATCTATGGCTTGTTACTTTGTGCTGTAATTGGCGATTTAGATGCTGCCCATCAATCTGGCAAAGTTGCCCTGTCTTTGTTGGAGCAATATCAAGCGCGGGCATTGAGAACAAAAGTAAATATGCTATTCGCGGTCTTTGTCTGTACTTGTAAGGAGGCGGGAAATGCCACTTTGCCTTTACTGACGCAGGGCATTGAAGTGGGATTAGAAGTTGCGGATATTGAATATGTCAGTTACTGCATCATGGCGTATTTCACCCATTTATTTCTCATTGGCAAGCCTCTAGAGTCTCTGCAAGAAGCCCAAGTGAAGTACATGCCGATTTTAGAGCAATTTAAGCAGGAGCATTGCATTGAATATTCTAAGATCTGGCTGCGTATTAATGACAAATTTATAAATGCCGATATCAATGCCGATATAAATACCGATATAAATGCCGATACAAATGCCAATGGCTCAGATGCTATTGATCCGAGTGATGCTGAAGTTTTGCAACGCTTTGAAAATACCCACAACCATCAATGTCTTTTCGCTTTTCACCTGTCGAGACTGATATTTGACTATACCCTCGGCAATTATGCGATCGCTTTAGACCATGCCGTGAAGGCAACCGCTAGCCAAGATGCCGCCTTTGGGTTTCTTCTTACTGCCGCCCATACTTTCTATCACTCCTTAGCAAGCTTAGCCTTAGCAAGTTTAGGAGGGATCGTTTCCAAAGAAACCAAACTTGAACTCGCGATCGCCAATCAACAAAAATTACAACACTTAGCAAACCACTCTCCCACTAATTATCTCCATAAGTACGAATTAGTTTCGGCGGAAATTCTCCGCATTCAAGGGGAGAAGGCTTTAGCCATGGACTTTTATGATCGCGCGATCGCTGGAGCTAAGGCTAACGGATATATGCAAGAAGAAGCTCTGGCTAACGAACTTGCCGCTAAGTTTTATCTGGACTGGGGGAAAGAGAAGATTGCTGCTATCTATATGCAGGAAGCCTACTACGGCTATACCCGTTGGGGGGCTAAAGCCAAGGTTGAAGATCTGGAAAGGCTCTATCCTCATCTATTGCAGGTGATTCTCCAGCAAGCAGCCTCACCAATCATGAAGATCGAACCCCTCTCAACGATTGCTATTCCCGATATATCGATTCATGCTTCGATCGATCCCAGCAGTTCCTCTACGAGTATGAATGCCATGATGGACTTTGCTGCGCTCCTTAAGGCTTCTCAGAGCATCTCTGGAACTATTGAAATTGATCAGTTATTGCACGAACTTACGCAAGTGGTGCTCCAAAATTCTGGAGGCGATCGCTGTGCCTTGATCTTGCCAGACGCTCAAGGAGAATGGCAAGTTGCGGCGATCGCTACACCTGAAGCGATCGCCCTGACGAGCGAAGCTCTAGATGGCAACGTCAATGTTCCCGTTAAATTGATTCAATATGTCAAAAACACGAAGACTTTTGTGGCGATAGACGACTGTAAAACTTCCCTACCAGTGATTGGGAAATATTTGACTCGGGAACAACCCAAGAGTTTGCTATGTTTTCCTCTCCTCAATCAAGCCAAATTGATTGGCATACTATATTTGGAAAATCGGGCAACTAGCGGTGTATTTACCCTCGATCGCGTTGAATTACTTAATTTTATCTGTGCCCAAGCCGCGATTTCCTTGGAAAATGCCAACCTATACCACCAAGAACAGATTACTTCTCTCCGATTAGCGAACTTAAATGCCCAACTGGAATTACAGCTAGTTCAAATTGCTGAAAGTGAAGCCCAAAAACGAGCCATCATTCAAGCAATTCCCGATATGATATTTCAGGTTAATAGAGATGGAGTTTATCTAGACTATTCTGAATCGTCAGAAGTAAATGCGTTAAAATCTCCCAATCCATCAGCTCAAGCAGAACCGATTGGGAAGTCACTAGCGGATTACTTATCACCAGAACTTTATCAGCAGAAAATGCGTGATATTGAATTGGTTCTGAAAACAGGAGAAATGCATGTCTATAATCAGGTATTGACCATTGAAGGTAAGCCTCAATACGAAGAAGTCAGGGTTGTACCGATGGGCCATACTGAAAATGTTCTATTTACGATCCGCAATGTAACCGAGCAGAAACAAGCAGAAGATTTAATTCAGCAGAAGTCGCTAGAACTTGAGCAGGCTCTTAAGGAACTGCAAGAGTCGCAACTATTAATCGTGCAAAGTGAAAAAATGTCTGCTCTGGGCAATTTAGTCGCGGGTGTAGCCCATGAGATCAATAATCCTGTGGGTAGTATCGTGGGTAATGTAAGCGCAGCACAAAGCTATATCAATGATCTATTGGGATTAATCGATCTATATTCTGCGAAGTTCCCCGATCCCGGGGCAGAGATTCTTGAGGAACTTGAATCAATTGATATTGAATATGTGCGGGAGGATTTACCCAACTTGATTCGGGCTATGAAAAATGGAGGCGATCGCATTAGAGCTATTAGTAATAGCCTCCGCACTTTCTCCCGTGCGGATACCGATACCATGCAAATCTTTGATATTCATGAAGGAATTGATAGCACGATTTTGATCCTCCGCCATCGCCTCAAAGCAAATGAGCACCGTCCAGCGATCGGAGTCATCACAGAATATGGTCGGGTTCCAGCACTTAAATGTTTTCCTGGACAACTCAATCAGGTATTTATGAATATTTTGGCTAATGCGATTGATGCATTGGATGAAGCCAGTCAAAATCTTAGCTATGCAGAGATTGAGGCAAATCCCAATCGCATTACTGTCCAAACTATGGTGTTAGATAATCATGTCAAAATAACCATTTCCGACAATGGAAAAGGTATGACTGAAGAAGTCAAAGCCAAGATCTTTGACCATTTATTTACTACTAAGGGGGTCGGAAAAGGAACGGGGCTGGGGTTAGCGATCGCTAAGCAAATCGTTGTAGAAAAGCATGGAGGAAGCATCGATGTAAGCTCCATAATCGGGCGAGGAACTATTTTTGCAATTCTTCTGCCTTTACGAAGATAAATTGTGATTTAATCTCTTTCAATGTCTTTGCAATGTAAATTCGACACAGATGAATGGAACGATGATGAAGTCTAGCGTCAAATCAGCTAAAGCCCTGCCGTTACAGCTCGTATTAGTGGTTCCATTTGTGCTCCAAATCTTTGCCGCAGTGGGGCTGACGGGATATCTATCACTACGAAATGGTCAGAAGGCGGTTAATGATGTTTCTAGTCAATTACGCCAAGAAATAAGCGATCGCATTACCTTACAAGTTCTTGCCTACCTAGAAAAAACCTATACGATCGGGCAAACCATTGCAGTCGCCTCCGAAGAGGAGCAAATCGACTTAACCGACACCAAAAAACTAGAACGAACTTTTTGGCGGTTAGTCAGCAAAGATATGATTCAGTTTATTCAAATTGGGTTCGCTGATGGCACTAGCATTAGTGTCGAGGAATCGGTAAATCCTGATGGTAGTGAAAATTATATTATGGCTGCGATCGTCGATCAGGAAAGCATCCCTCGGCGAAAAATGTACAAACTTAATGATCAAGGAGAAAGAACTTCTCTAATTGAGACGCAACCAAAATTCGATCCCAGAGTTCGTCCTTGGTATATCGCTGCTCAAAAAGCAGGCAAGCCGACTTGGGCTGCTAAACCCTTTCTCGGAAGATCTCAGCCATTTCCCACCATAACAATATCCCATCCAATCTATGATAAAAATAATGTGCTTGTGGCAGTCGCCAACAATAGCTTTTGGATTAGTAAAATCCATAGGTTCCTTAGTAACCTCAAGGTAGG
Source organism: Pseudanabaena sp. UWO310 (assembly GCF_006861605.1). NCBI lineage: Bacteria > Bacillati > Cyanobacteriota > Cyanophyceae > Pseudanabaenales > Pseudanabaenaceae > Pseudanabaena > Pseudanabaena sp. UWO310. The sequence goes on from NZ_SELU01000002.1 coordinate 122,604, forward strand.
ACAGACAGGACAGACATTTATTATTGATCGCGCAGGCAATCTAATTGCTAGCTCCACCATTGAGCAACCTTTTATCATTGATTATCAGAAAAAGGAACTGCAACAAATTCCCGCCGTAAAAGCGGACAGTTTAGTAATTAGTGGGACATCCAAGGTTTTACTCGAACGCTTCGGTAGTTTTAACGAAATCACCCAAAGTCAGCAGTTAGAATTTACGCTCAACAACCAAAGACAGCTCGTCCAAGTTTCCAATATCCGCGACGAGTATGGAATTGACTGGCTGAGTATAATCGTCGTACCCGAATCAGACTTCATGGCGCAGATTGATGACAATACAAGAACGACAATTTTTCTTTGTTTTGGCGCATTAATTGTAGCAAGCATATTGGGACTCTATACTGCAAAGTGGATAGCGCTCCCGATATTGAAATTACAGCAAGCCAGCGAAGCGATCGCCTCAGGAGAACTAGACCGCAAAGTAGAAGGGAATGACATTAAAGAGATCGCAGGACTGGCAAGGGCATTCAACCAGATGGCAATACAACTCAAAACATCTTTTACAGGGTTAGAGATTCGGGTATCAGAGAGAACCGAAGAGCTACAGCGAGCCAAAGAAGAAGCAGACAGCGCCAACCAAGCCAAGAGCGAATTTCTGGCGAACATGAGCCACGAGCTACGAACACCATTAAACGGGATCCTAGGATATGCCCAAATCCTCAGCCGATCCAAAGGACTGCAAGAGAAAGAACGACATGGGATCAATATCATCTACCAATGTGGCAGCCATCTATTGACATTGATCAATGACGTACTAGAGCTATCAAAGATCGAAGCAAGGAAACTAGAACTACAGGAAAACACGATCCATTTACCGTCATTTTTGCAAGGAGTAGTGGAGATATGTCGAGTAAGAGCCGACCAAAAAGGGATCGAATTCATTTATGAAAGGGAAACTGAGCTACCAGAAGGGATCGAGACAGACGAAAAGAGATTAAGACAAGTAATTATTAATTTATTAAGCAATGCCATTAAATTCACAGACAAAGGGAAAGTAATATTTAGAGTAGGAGTAGGGGTAGAAAGAGCAGAGATCAAGATAGAAGTAGAGGATACAGGAGTAGGGATAGCGGAAGGAGAGATAGAAAGGATATTTCAAGCCTTCGAGCAAGTGGGAGAGAAGAAGAGACAATCAGAGGGGACAGGATTGGGACTAGCGATCAGTCAAAGGATCGTACAAATGATGGGAGGGGAGATCCAAGTTAAGAGCGAATTAGGGAAAGGGAGCGTATTTAGCTTCAGGATAGGAGTAAAGGTAGCCGAGGATTGGGTAAAGCAAAAAACAGTTGAACAGGGACAGAATATCATCGGATATGAAGGAGAGAGAAAGGAGATATTGATCGTCGATGATAAATGGGAAAACAGGTCGGTGATTGTTAATCTGCTGGAGCCTTTAGGATTTAGTCTTACAGAAGCAGAAAATGGACGGATAGGATTAGAGAAGATAAGAGACAAGCATCCTGACCTTGTGATAACGGATTTGGCGATGCCAGTGATGGATGGATTTGAGATGTTGAGCCAGATCAGAGCGGACGATACATTAGAGGGACTAATCGTGATCGTTTCTTCGGCATCCGTAGGGCAAGAGGATCGGCAAAAGAGTTTGGAGGAAGGAGGAGATGACTTTTTAGAGAAGCCAGTACATTCTGAAGAATTGTTTAGGCTATTGAGTGAGCATTTGCAAATCAAGTGGAAGTATGAAAAGGGAGGAAAGGAGGAAGTGGTAGCATCAGAAGCTTTGGTCGCGCCTCCTGAGGAGGACTTGAGGTTGCTGTTGGATTTAGCTCTTGGTGGCTTAATCAAAAAACTAGGTGATACCGCTGGGCAAATTGGTCAAAGGGATGTCCGCTATTTGCCTTTTGTCCAGCAGATTCAATTGCTGGCTAAGGGATTCAAAACGGAAAAGATCGAAGCCCTACTGCGTCGATATCTCCCTAATTAATAACCCTAATTAATAAACCTAATTAATAACAATGAGGATTATAGAGAGCATGACTGTTGAAGATTCTAATACTTTGATTCTAATTGTTGATGATACCCCAACTAATCTGGATGTTATTTCAGAGGCTTTAAGCGATGTGGGATACGATGTGGCGATCGCTACGAGTGGAGAACGCGCCCTTCATCAGGTTGAGCGAAACCTGCCTGACCTCATCTTGTTAGATGTGATGATGCCTGAAATTGATGGATTTGAAACCTGTAGAAGACTAAAAAGTAATCCCAAAACCACCAATATTCCCATTATCTTCATGACAGCACTTTCTGATATGAGTAATAAGATCAAGGGGTTTGAACTAGGTGCGGTGGACTATATTACTAAGCCTTTTCAAGAACAAGAAGTACTGGCTAGGGTAAGAACCCATCTACAGTTAAGCCTATTAACGCAAAAGTTAGAGGATCAGGTGATGCAGAAAACTGCCGCATTGCAAGCTTCTCAACTGCAAATTATTCAAAGCGAAAAATTGTCTGCTCTCGGCAATTTGGTTGCTGGCGTTGCCCATGAAATCAATAACCCGATTGGCTTTCTTGGGGGGAATATCCAACCCGCCTTAGGCTATATCAAGGATCTATTTGGTTTGTTAGATCTTTACCAAAAAAAGTATCCCGATCCCGATCCTGATATTCAAGAAGAAATTGACAATATCGATCTTGCCTATATTCGCGAAGATTTACCGAAGTTGGTTGGTTCTATGCGAGAAGGAATCAAACGGATCAAGGATATTAGTAATAGTCTCCGCACCTTTTCCCGCGCCGATAGTGACGCTAAGCAGACTTTTAATATCCATGAAGGGCTAGATAGCACGATTTTGATCCTCCGCCATCGCCTCAAGGCAAACGAACAACGTCCAGAAATTGAAGTTGTCACGGAATACGGTCAGATTCCTCCGATTAAATGTTTCCCAGGACAACTTAATCAAGTATTTATGAATATCTTAGCTAATGCGATTGATGCTCTAGATGAAGCCAGTCAGAAACGTAGCTATGCCGAACTCCAAGCCAATCCAAATCGAATTACGATTCAAACTTCAGGATCGGAGAAGTATGTGAAAATCAAAATTACTGATAATGGTAAAGGGATGTCTGCGGAAGTAAAAAATAAGATTTTTGATCATCTATTTACGACTAAAGCCGTAGGAAAAGGGACGGGATTGGGCTTAGCGATTGCTAAGCAGATCGTTGTAGAAAAACATGAAGGAAGTATTGAAGTAAGCTCCATAATCGGTCAAGGATCAGAGTTCCTAATTCTTTTACCTCTCTAAAAAGAGATGATTCGATATGATTCTATTCAATCTAATACGAACTTAACGAGTGTGGCGCAAGAATTTTTTATCAGTAGCTCAGTAGATAAATACAGTTAATAAATACGGTCAAAATATAACTTATGCAGGATCGAGTGATGAATAAATCGGGAATATTAAACTCCATAGCACATCGGTCAATTGGAACTAGTCTAATGATATATGTGCTGGGTGGTGCTTTTGTCGGACTTAGTGCCATGTCAGTACTGGTCTATCGAGTACTTGATAGTCAAGCTAGACAAGAGATACAGAAGACATTGAGGATCAAGGTGCGCGAGGTTGAGAGTCAAATTTCTCAAGTGGAAACCTTTACGGCTAATATGCAAGTTGCGCTTCAAATTATGCGATCGCAGCCAAATATAACTACCAAGGATTACAAACGATTAACATTTGAGTTTTTTAAAAAACGTCCATCTCTAGTAATGGGGTCGGGATTTGGGCAAACTCCCTATGGAATTATTACCAACCGTAAATGGTTTTATCCATATTTTTATCTCGATCAGGGATCTCCTGATTCGGTAGGCGATCGCTTGCCCCCTCCTAATGAAAACATTCGCTATTTGGATGTAATTGATGCGGAGTTTTATCCAGACAAGGACTACTATCAATTTGGTATTAAGGCAGGAAAACCTGCGTGGAGTGAACCCTATGATTGGTACGGTATTACTATGGGTACCTTTACTTATCTCATCTTTGACGATAAAGGGAAAACATTGGGCTATACGGCAAGTGATCTTAATGTGAACGCCATTACCCAACAAATTAAGGACAAGGCGTTCCACGATCAAGGCTATTTTGCTTTAATCAGTCAAAAGGGAAACCTACTGGGCTATCCACCCGATGTAGCAAAGGCAAAAGCCAGAGATAGTTATCGAGATATTCCTGAATTACAAGTAATTTGGCCGCAGATACAGGATAGCAGTGGAATTCTCGAATCAGAAGGGCAAATATGGGCTTATGATCGCGTCGCGGGCACTAATTGGCTGATGCTGGCAGTTGTTCCCAAAAATGTTGTTGTGTTACCAGTTTTAGGCATTACTTTAGGAGGAACATTAGGAGCTGGTGTCATTTTAGTCTTGGTCGTAATTTGGTTTGTAAGGCGTTTGAATCGACGCTTGCAGCCAATTGTCGAAGAATGTAATCAAATGATGCTGATGGAGTCAGATGCGAATCAGCCAGTTAATCCTGAATTAAAAATTAATAAAGGTATGGATGAACTCGAAATTCTCTCTACTTCCTTCGAGCGAATGACACAACAACTAAGGGACTCATTCAATGCCTTGCAAAAATCAAACGAAGATCTAGAAATCCGCGTATCAGAGAGAACTGAAGAGCTACAGAGAGCAAAAGAAGAAGCAGACAGCGCCAACCAAGCCAAGAGCGAATTTCTGGCGAACATGAGCCACGAGCTAAGAACACCATTAAACGGGATCCTAGGATATGCCCAAATCCTCAGCCGATCCAAAGAACTGCAAGAGAAAGAACGACATGGGATCAATATCATCTACCAATGTGGCAGCCATCTATTGACACTAATCAATGACGTACTAGAGCTATCAAAGATCGAAGCAAGGAAACTAGAACTACAGGAAAACACGATCCATTTACCGTCATTTCTGCAAGGAGTAGTGGAAATATGTCGAGTGAGAGCCGACCAAAAAGGGATCGAATTTATTTATGAAAGGGAAACTGAGCTACCAGAAGGGATCGAGACAGACGAAAAGAGATTAAGACAAGTAATTATTAATTTATTAAGCAATGCCATTAAATTTACAGACAAAGGGAAAGTAACATTTAGAGTAGGAGTAGGAGTAGGAGTAGGAGTAGAAAGAGCAGAGATCAAGATAGAAGTAGAGGATACAGGAGTAGGGATAGCGGAAGGAGAGATAGAAAGGATATTTCAAGCCTTCGAGCAAGTAGGAGAGAAGAAGAAACAATCGGAAGGGACAGGATTGGGACTAGCGATCAGTCAAAGGATCGTACAAATGATGGGAGGAGAGATCCAAGTTAAGAGCGAACTAGGGAAAGGGAGCATATTTAGCTTCAGGATAGGAGTAAAGGTAGCCGAGGACTGGGTAAAGCAAAAAACAGTTGAACAGGGACAGAATATCATCGGATATGAAGGAGAGAGAAAGGAGATATTGATCGTCGATGATAAATGGGAAAATAGGTCGGTGATTGTTAATCTGCTGGAGCCGTTAGGATTTAGTCTTACGGAAGCAGAAAATGGACGGATAGGATTAGAGAAGACAAGAGACAAGCATCCTGACCTTGTGATAACGGATTTGGCGATGCCAGTGATGGATGGATTTGAGATGTTGAGCCAGATCAGAGCGGACGATAGATTAGAGGGACTAATCGTGATCGTTTCTTCGGCTTCGGTAGCCTATGAGGATCAGCAAAAAAGTCTGGACGTAGGAGGGGATGATTTTCTTGAAAAACCAGTACATTCTGAAGAATTGTTTAGGCTATTGAGCAAGCATCTCGAAATTACATGGAAATATGAGGAGAAGGAAGAAAGAAAAATAGAATCAGAAGATTTGGTTGTGCCACCAGAGGAGGACTTGAGGTTGTTGTTGGATTTAGCTCTTGATGGTTTAATCAAAAAACTAGGTGATACCGCTGGGCAAATTGGTCAAAGGGATATCCGCTATTTGCCTTTTGTCCAGCAGATTCAATTGCTGGCTAAGGGATTTCAAACCGAGAAATTGGAGCTTCTGCTTCAAGAATATTTGAATGAAACATATCCATGAATATGAATTAAGGCTTACGCAAATTTGATGGTAAAAGACTTTATATGTCTTGAAGCGTGATATTTTAGCTTGAGATGCTTTAGATACTCAGACCTTAAAAACATGCTGCTTGAAGTTGAAAACTTAACTGTACGTTATGGCGATGCATTGCCCGCCGTAGATCGCGTCACTTTCCACTTACAAGCAGGTGAAGCGCTAGGTTTAATCGGTGAGAGTGGGTGCGGGAAATCGACAATTGGTCGATCGCTGATCAAGCTATTGCCCCAAAGCGCGAGTATGGAAGGAACGATATGTGTTGATGGCGAAGCGATCGCTGAAAAAAAAGATGGTAAGTGGCGTGGGGAAAAAGTCGGACTAATATTTCAAGATCCGATGACAAGACTCGATCCTCTGATGAGCATAGAAGGACATGGGCTGGAAGTATTAGCATCTCACTATCCTAAGCTATCGACGCAATCGGCAAAGCAACGGCTAAATGAAGCTCTGAGAGCCGTTCGCATCGATCCATCCCGTGCTAAGCAATATCCCCATGAATTTAGCGGCGGAATGCGCCAGAGAGTTGCGATCGCCCTTTCTTTATTGCTGAATCCCGTTTTGTTGATTGCCGACGAGCCGACTACTAGTCTTGATGTTACTGTCGCCTCGGAAATTCTCAAGGAGCTAACGACCCTTCGCAAAAGTCGTTCGATGGGTTTATTGCTAGTTACCCACGATCTGGGTATGGTTGCCGAATATTGCGATCGCATTGCCGTCATGTATAACGGGGCGATCGTGGAGACGGGAACCGTCGAGCAGATCTTCCGTTCCCCGCAACATCCCTATACCCAGAGTTTGCTAACTTCGGTGCTACATTTCCATCCCGAGGCTCTCGAATCCAATCAAAACCAACAGGAAATCGAAGATATTCCTGTAATTCAAGATATTCCTGTAATTCAAGATATTTCCGTAATTCCAGATCTCCAATCCCCTGACAATACTCCTGCGATTGCTGCTGAAGAGGCAAATATTGAGGCAACTACTGGGATAAATACTGAGGCAAATATTTCTGAAGAGAATCAGGAAGAGAACCCAAAACCGCAAGAAACTCAATTAATTGAAAAAATTACTGTCCCGCAAAAGTCTATTCCCAGAGTGATTCTCTATGTCAATCATCTGAAAAAGCACTATGTCACTGGGGGCAATCCGATCGCTAGATTTTTTGATGCCTCGATTGGTGTGGTCAAAGCTGTTGATGGAATTGACTTAGAGATCCTCTCAGGTGAGACCTTCGGCATTATTGGCGAAAGTGGGTCGGGCAAAAGTACGACTGGGCGGGCGATCCTGCAATTAATTAAGCCCGATCGCGGTTTGGTGCGGTTTAATAGCGTGGAACTCACTAAGCTCAAAGGCGAACAATTGCGCCAAATGCGATCGCAGATGCAGATGATCTTTCAAGATCCGCGTGCTTGTTTCAGTCCCTCCATGACCGTATTTCGGAGCGTAGCCGACCCGCTGCTGATTCACCAGATCGTCCCCAACCTCGAAGCCGCCCGCGACAAGGTATATGCCATTCTCGAAAAAGTAGGGCTGAGTTCGCAACTAGCCGAGCGCTATCCATCCGATTTGTCAGGAGGACAGTTACAGAGGGTCGCGATCGCCCGCGCCCTGATTACTAACCCAAAATTGGTCATCTGTGACGAACCAGTAAGTATGCTGGATGCCTCGATCCAGAGCCAAGTTTTACAGCTAATGCGCGACCTCAAACAGGAATTTAAACTTACCTATATCTTTATTACCCACGATCTCGCTGTCGCCCAATTTTTTTGCGATCGCATTGCGGTGATGCGTGGCGGTAAAATCGTAGAACAGGGCAGCACCGCATCGGTTTTGACTAATCCTCACCACGAATATACCAAGGCTTTGATTGCTTCGATTCCGCGCATCCCTTACATCGACTAAACTTAAAATCCCCCTGCGATGCCATCGCCAGTATCCCTTGGGGACTCATTGATAAATAAACGTAACAATGCCCGATTCCCCGCGCCAATTCTCCCTTAATTCCCATTTTCTCAATCCCGATCGCTCCAATCTCGAAGACATCCGCAAGTTAGGCTATGCCTTTGTGGATCTGATCGTGGATTCAGTTCTGGATACTCAAAGTCATCCCTTTGTCAAGGATGAAACTGCTTTCGAGCTCCGCATTCCCCAACAGGGACAGGAACTCTTAGAGTTGCTATCCGAAGTGCGATCGCAGATTTTGCCCCGTACAGTTAACTTCCAGAATCCCCGTTATATGGGACATATGGACAGCGTACCCACCGCCATCACGATCTGGGCTGACGCTCTAGTTTCCGCAGTCAATAACAATATGCTGAGCTACGAGCTAGCACCCATATTTACGGAAATGGAATCCCAGCTCATGCAATGGTTTGGGCATTTCTTCGGTATGGGCAAGGATTGTTTTGGCACGCTTACCGCAGGTGGTAGCCTTGCTAATATTTCAGGGCTTTTATTGGCAAGAAATTGGAAATGTCCTGAGAGCAAAAATGTTGGTGGTTCTGGTAATTTAGTCGCCTTTGTCTCCGATGCGGCCCATACTTCCTTTGAGAAGGCAATGAATGTGATTGGCATTGGGAAGGATAACTTAGTGCGTGTGCCTACGAACGATCGCGGTGAAATCCTCATTGAGGAATTAGAAATAGCCATTCAACAAGCAATTAGCCAAGGGAAAACGCCTTTTTTTGTGGCGGCGATCGCAGGTACAACGGTGACAGGGGCGATCGATCCCATCCAAGCAGTAGGAGTCATTGCTAAGCGTTATGATTGCTGGTTTCATGTTGATGCCGCCTATGGTGGGGCGGGAATTTTTACTCCCAAACTAAAACCTCTATTTCAAGGCTGCGAACTTGCCGACTCGATGACCTTTAATCCTCAGAAATGGCTATGGGTAGCGCGAACCTGTGCCATGCTCATCGTAAAAGATCGACAACATTTGGTGGATGGGTTTGCAGGAGAACTTCCCTATATGGACGATCGCGCACTCAACTTTGGTAACCTCAATTTGCAAGGAACAAGGCGCACTGATAGCCTCAAATTGTGGATGGCAATGAAGGCAATGGGCATAGAAGGCTGTCGCTATCTAGTTGAGCGATCACTCGATCTATCGCATAATTTGCGGCAATGGGTGGATGCTTCGAGGGATTTAGAGCTGGTTTGCGAACCGACATTAAATATTATTTGTCTCCAATCTACGGATCCCCAACTAAGTAGCGCTGCATTGCGCCAACAATGGATCGATGAAGGCAAATTATGGCTATCTTTACCGCTCTGGAAAGGCGATCGCATTCTCAAAGCGGTGGTTTTACATCCCTACGCGGGATGATACCTGCAAGGCTGCGATACCTTGGCTTTGCTCCCCATCACCAAACTGACCACTATAACTTACAGTTGTATAAATAAAGAATCGGTTTTATAGCTATAGTCAGTAATGTTAGGACAAACATCAAACCGAATAGAGAGTTGCGGCGCTTCGCGCCGCAACTCTCTATTCGGTTTGATGTCCTGACTTATACCAAATCACAAAATGGCTATGCCATTTTGTGATTTTAAAACCGTGATTTTAAAACCCTTACTGGGTTTGGTTTTCAATTCTCAAAAGTGTAGCCACACTTTTGAGAATTGGTATTAAGTGAATATAGCTATACCATTCGATCCCTATACACCATAGTTGAGATATGTCATGCTTTGCCCGTTTTGTCAGCATACTGATAGCCGTGTTTTAGAATCTCGTTCGGCAGAGGCAGGCTGTAGTATCCGACGCAGGCGAGAATGTCTGAACTGTCAGCGTCGATTTACCACCTACGAACGGATTGAATTTGTCCCCATCACGGTTTTAAAACGTGATGGGGCGAGCGAATCCTTTGATCGGTCGAAGTTGCTGCGCGGCATGATCAGAGCCTGTGAGAAAACGGGGGTATCGCAGACGGCTCTGGAGTCAATTATTGATGAAATCGAAGCGCAACTTCAAGGACGCGATCGCCATCAAGTCTCAAGCGTCGAAATTGGGGAGATGGTTTTACGATATTTACAAGATGTCAGCGAGGTTGCCTACGTAAGATTTGCTTCGGTATACCGACAATTTCGGGGAGTTCGGGACTTTGCCGAAGCTTTAAACCACTTTGCCGCAAATTGATGTAGTTGTCGATACAGCGATCACTGGAGTAAAAGATAGGGATGTAATGATTACCTAACCTAACTTCTAGATTTTGGCTTGGTATCAACCTAAGGCACAGGAAATGACCAGTGACAAAAATTTGTAAAGAAAAGTTGAAATTTCTTATTGACCCTAGCTATAATATCAGTGTTTTGTAATCCCGATCGCATTTCAGGGTCTAAATTAGGAGGTATTGATTTGGCAAGGAGACGTAAGCGGAAGAGTAGACGTCGCCAAGAAGGGCGCAAAATCCTAGAACATATTCCTCAATTTAGTATCGATAGCGGAGAAGATAAGCCAGTAACGGCTGCACGTAAGTACATTCATACACATGGCATTCTTCCCCCAGCATTGTTGCTTGTAAGACGGAACGAGCACACAACAGATCGATACTTCTGGGCAGAAAAAGGACTATTCGGAGCACAGTATGTTGAAGAAAATCACTTCTTGTTTCCCAGTCTGAAGCCACCTGAAGAAAGAGAAGTCGCCCTTGCAGGATGTCGATAATTTTTTCGGCTATCCATCAAGGTAAACTTTAAATTTTTCGTTGGTATCACTTTTTCAGCACTTTACATTAATAAGTACCTATTTCTAGAGAAAGCTGTGTTTATCACCATAGATTATAGAAATTTGCACTTATTTATTCGTAAATTGCTGAAAAGTAAACATCAATGTAGTTATGAGTATAAATATATTTGATTTGTAGTTTAGTCAAATATGTTTAAAATTTTCATGGTTACTCATGTAACTAACAAATGGGGATTTTATTTATTTAGATATTAACGGTTGAAGGTATTTATTACATCTTCCAGAAGTGACATCTCACTTCTGGTTTTTTGTTAATTTATCTTCAAGCCTAAAAGATGAATGGCGGTGCTTTGCATCGCCATTCATCTTTTATACTAAATCACAAAATGGCTACGCCATTTTGTGATTTTAAAACCCTTACTGGGTTTAGTTTTTAATTTCCAAAAGTGTAGCCACACTTTTGGAAATTGGTATTATGCCAAATCACAAAATGGCGTAGCCATTTTGTGATTTTACAACCCTTACTGGGCTTGGTTTTTAATTTCCAAAAGTGTGGCTACACTTTTGGAAATTGGTATTAGGCTTTAATCTTGCAATAAAAAAGTGCAATAAAAAAGAGCAATAAAAAAGAGCAAACTTAGGTTTGCTCTTTTTTATTGCGAATTTGATTTTTTTAATAGACTTTCATCATCAAGCATGGAGGAAACCTCACAAAGGCGATCGCTAGGCATCTATCACTGCGTTATTGACTGTCTTTTTCCAGCCTCTGGGTAACTTAAGATCGTCGGGATCGACATAATGACAAGCATAGTCATCCAAGCAGATCAAGGCCCATCCATTTCCGTCAATATTGACCAATTTGTAAGAAGCTTCAAGAACAAAAAAGCCTTTGTGGTTACGGGTATCGGGCTTTACTCTGACATTTTCTAAGATCATTTTGTTAACTTCCTTCTAAATAAAAAAATTTATCCCTAGCTGTAATTAAAAAAATTAGCAGTTTCAGTAATTTATATTTAGGTAGCCTAACACTCTTGACAAAAATCCTCTGTTAAGTTTTGATGACAAATCGATGTTAGTTATAAAGTTATATGATCTTTAATGAAGTTATTTATTGAATTTAACCGATACTTGTTAACAAATGTTGATAATGGGTATTATTAAACGATATTTTATCGTTTTAATTTTAGCTTAGTACCCAATCCCTAACCTTTTCAAGGGCTTTCCAGTCGGGACGACGACGCAATCCTTCTTCAAAATTCTCAACAATTTCGGGCTTAATATCTTTCAAAATCATGAGCCAGTTTTGAGCGGCTTCTACCTGCTCACGCACACCCTTTTGAGAAAGTTCTAGCATAGCGATCGCTAGATTAATGCGACCTTGAGGATCTTCGGGCGCTATTTTAACTGCCTTTTGGGCGGGCTTAAGCGCAAGCTTGGCATTGTTATCGAGCAAATAAAGCCAAGATAGACAGATCCAACCGCTAGCAACTTTAGGTTGGCGATCGCATACTTTTTCAAACACAGGAATTAATTCCGCCGCAGATTCACCCTGTTTGTAGCGTTCTATACCCTGAGTGAATAAATCTTCTGCAATTTCTGTATTCATCGAGCGAATCAAAACTCCAAAGCCGTATTTTTTGCCTTAGCGATATTAACATATAGTCTACTCAATAATTAGTCTACCCAATAATCGCTTCTACCCATCTCATACCAAGCTCATACCAAGTTAAGAAATGGCTTAGCCATTTCTTAACTTGGTATGAGCTTAGAAAATTTTTGAAAGTGTTGCGAATCAACACTTTCAAAAATTTTCTAGGTTTGGATTTGAGCGCAAAGCATTGTAAATGAGTTGTGAGATGCTTCGGCTTATGCGTGTATTGAGCGAAGTCAGCGTTTGCCTGAGGGCATAATTTCTATATGAGCCAGCGTATACCTATTCTGAATGTTGGAATTGACACAACTAGCTATACCGAGATTTGCGATCGCCTTACTACCCTCGTCCAAGATCATAAATCCTGTTATATCGTGGCGGCAAATGTCCATGTAGTCATGAGTGCCTATTGGGACGCAACCTATTGTCAGGTATTGGCAAATGCTGAGATCGTTACCCCCGATGGGATGCCATTGGTATGGGGATTACGATCGCTGGGAATAGGAAATCAGCAAAGAGTCTATGGACCCGATCTAATGCTTGCCCTATGCGATCGTGCGGCGCGGGAAAATCTGCCGATCTATCTATTTGGGGCAACGGCGGCAACCCTAGACAAACTGGAGCAGAACTTAAGGTCGCAATTTCCCGATTTAGCGATCGCGGGTAAACATGCCCCTCCCTATCTAGATCTGTATAATCCTGACTTTGAATCCCAGATGGATAAAGATATCGAATTTATTGCTCAATCTGGGGCAAAAGTGTTGTTTGTTGCCCTTGGCTGTCCTAAGCAAGAGTTGTGGATGAGTTATGCCCAGCCGAAACTGTCCATGGTAATGGTTGGGGTCGGTGCTGCCTTTGATTTCCATAGCGGGCAGGTTTCGCAAGCACCTCGATGGATGATGGCGATCGGCTTGGAATGGCTATATCGCTTTGTGCAGGAGCCAAAGCGGCTATGGCAAAGATACTTAATTAATAACCCCTGCTTTGTTTTTTTGTTTGCCAAGCAACATTTGCAGCGACTGTTAAGTAAGTAGCTAGGCGTAAATCCCCAAGAATTAATTGGCGGCGCTTTGCGCCGCCAATTAATTCTTGGGTTTTATGTCCTAGTACAATTGGCGACAGCTATAAACCCGAAAAAATGAGTGGCGGCGCGAAGCGCCGCCATTCATTTTTTTGGTTTTTTGATTTGTCCGCATAGCGACAGCTATAGCTCAAATTTGGGCAAGATAACCAACAGGGACTTAACTAAGCAAATTTGCGATGAAAAATCAGGTTAAGAGCAGAAGAGGATCATGAGAGTGAGTAGCGATCGCCAATCAACCGATAAGCATGTCAAAAAGTATGATATTCGGGCATGTCATCAAATCCAGCCATGGTCTGGCTTTGAATTTAACTGGATGCGAACGATATTACTGATTGCTAGCGATATTTTGGGATTAGGTATCGCTTGGAAGGGTTCATTGAGTTTAAATCAAGGCTTTTCTCCACTCCCACCCGAACTAAATTGGGGCGAGTTCGCAGGTCTAACTGGGTTGTTTTGGGCTTTTGCGGTGGCGATCGTGGGGGGATTTGCCTATCACAACTTTTATCGGGGGGAGTCCCAATGGCGTAATTATGTAAAGCAGGGACAGTTTATAAGTAGCGTATATCTATCATCCCTAGTCATCAGCTATTTTTATAACCCTACGGTCGATGCGCCGCGATCGCTTTTTCTGCCTGCTTGGATCGGTAGCGTAATCATGATTATTGGTTTGCGACTGCTCCTAACCATACTTATCGATCAATTCCCAATTGCCAGAACCCATACCCCCGTGTTTATCGTCGCTCCAAGCGATCGGATATCCTACTTAACCAAGGTTATTGAAAAAAGAACGGGTTATAAAGTTGTGGGAGTGCTGACTTCGGCTCTTGCCAATAGCTCACACGCCATGCAAGCCATCATCACCTCTGGTGCTAAGGAAGTAATTGCGGAAGGATTACCCGAAACACAGCTAGCTTCGCAATTATATTGGCAACTTCGCAATGCAGGTATTGGACTAAGACTGGTTCCCTCTAGCCTCATGCTGTTGCATCGGCGCGGTACTCCAGAGATTTTTGCATCAATGCCCATGATTCGGATCGAGTCAAATTTATTGGCAAATTGGGAATATATCTTTAAACGCTGTTTCGATCTGGTTGCCTCGTTATTCGGATTGATCGTTTTATCGCCTGTATTTATAGGAATTGCGATCGCGATTAAAGCCAGTTCTCAAGGAAGCATATTCTATACTCAAGATCGGGTGGGGCTTCAAGGTCAATCCTTTCGGATGTGGAAATTTCGCAGCATGTTTATGGATGCCGATCGCCGCCAAGCCGAACTAGAGCATCTTAACAAGAGTTCGGATGGAGTTATGTTTAAAATCGAACGGGATCCTCGTATTATTCCCATCGGACATTTTTTGCGTTGCACCAGTCTTGACGAACTGCCGCAGTTATTTAACGTACTATTAGGACAAATGAGTCTCGTTGGTCCCCGTCCTTTACCTGTACGTGATGTAGCTCGATTTAGTAATTGGCATCATACAAGACATTTAGTAATGCCAGGGATAACTGGCTTATGGCAAATATCGGGGCGATCGGAACTGGATACAATCGATGATGTTGCCAAGCTAGATCTGTTCTATATTGATCGCTGGACGCTCAATTTTGATTTGGAAATTCTCATTGAAACGCTAAGATTAGTTCTCTTTGGCAAGGGAGCATATTAAGTAACTTCAGTTCGGGTTAAGCTGGCAAATTTTCAAAGCCCAAAAGTAAAAGCCTTGCTAAGCAAGGCTTTTACTTTTGGGCTTTGAAAAAGGGTTTGCTACGCAAACCCTTTCTCAAAGCCCGTTGTAAAAAAATCCATACTTTAAAGTATTGTTGAGAACATCATTGCCCAAGGCTCTCAGACTATACTGTTAAGTAGATAAGCATAAACTTAAAATTTAGAAGAGGATACCGCCCGCGCAGCGGGCGGTATCCTCTCTGATTTTGATTTTTAATTATGCCGAACTATTTACTATAAATTAACCTAAAATCTTGAGGATTACCCAAAATGAGTGAAGAACAAAAATCAGGATTTGGTGGATTTGTAAGCGGGCTACAGCAGAAGGCTGGAGAAGTCGCTGAAGGAATCAAGGATAAGGTTGAAGGCGTTGTGGGCGAAGAGAATTTGAAAAAAGTTACCGATGTCCTAAATACCGATGTTGGGGCAGTTGCCAAAGATTCTGCTGGAAAAGCGATCGATGCCTTAGAAACTGCCACTGGTCGCGATATTGATGGGGATGGAGATATTGGTGGCAAACCCAAGGAGTAATGGAAAGTCTTAAGGGAAGTATTACGCCAACTTAAAACCCAGAAGAGCATACAGCCCGCTGCGCGGGCTGTATGCTCTTCTGGGTTTGGTTTTTAATTATGCCTAGCTATAGCTACAGTCACTTGACTTAGGACAAATCAAACCCCAAGAATTGACTGGCGGCGCTTCGCGCCGCCAGTCAATTCTTGGGGTTTATGTCCTAGTACAATTGGCGACAGCTATTTAGCAATTTTGTATTGAACCATCGGGCATAATTGTGCCAAATAGATTAGCTTCAGATAAGCTAACCCCATTTAGGGTAGCTAGCCTCAAATTAGCTTTGACTAAATTAGTACCGATCAAAAATGCGGCATCTAGCTTTGCCGAAACGAGTTGTGCGCCCGTGAGAATAGCACCGCTCAGGTTCGCATTGCTTAAAATTGCATCGCTTAAAATTGTATCTTCCAAATTACTCCCACTCAGGTCGGCATTGCTAAGAATGGCATTACTAAGAACAGCATTTTTGAGATTGGTGTAACTTAAATTGGCATTACTCAAATTGGCATTACTAAGAATTGAATCAGCAAGATTCGCGTGACTTAAATTTGATTGATTAATAGTCGTATTACTCAGATCGCATTCTTGCAAATTGGCATGACTCAAATTAGCCGTACATAGTTTTGAGTCAGATAAATTTGAGTTGCTAAGATTAGCATATTCTAAATTAGCGTTGCTTAAGTCACTACGTCGAAGATCGGCGTTGGTGAGAATGGCATTGCTTAAAATGGCATTACTTAGATTGGTCTCATTTAAATTGGCATTGCTTAAATCGCTCTCATCTAAGTCAGCCCCGCTCAAATTTGCGCCACTAAAATACGCATTAGTGAGATCGGCTCCTTGCAAATTGGCTAAACTCAGATCGCATCTCTGCAAGCAGGCTTCGCGTAAATGGGCTCTACTTAAATAAGCGCCACTAACTTCGGCATCCTTGAGATTTGCTTTATATAAATCAGCTTCGCGCAGATTTGCTTTGACAAGATCGGATCTACTGAGATTTGCACCTAATAAATTGGCATTACTCAGATTTGTCCAACGCAAATTTACGCCACTTAGATCCGCTTCGCGTAGATTGGCTCGTCTCAAATTAGTCCCACTCAGATTAGGAATAGTTTCAGGATTTTCTAGTCTCCATCTATTCCACCCAGCTACGCCTTGTTTTAATATTGCCAGATGCTCTGAGTTTCCCATATGTCTCGCCTTTTGCACCATGCTCTCGCTAATGGATGAGCTTATCGATGGCTTATGCTCTCACTAATCCCTATTTTGGGAAACAAGAAAAGATCAGCAATAAAAATAAAATTACCATGAGGTTTTATAAGGCTTTTCAGTTACTCCCTTCCCAGTGAAAAATTATACCAATTACCAAAAGTGTGGCTACACTTTTGGTAATTGAAAACCAAACCCAGTAAGGGTTTTAAAATCACAAAATGGCGTAGCCATTTTGTGATTTGGTATTAGACGTTGCGGCGCTTCGCGCCGCAACGCTAATTCTTGGTTTTATACCAAAATGGCAACGCCATTTTGGAAATTGGTATTAGATCGCAATTTAGATCGTGAAGGGCATATTTTTGTAGTAGGTTTAAATCCGTAGCAAGAATGTAGGGTATCGACTTGTCACTTCAAGACAAAGTAATAGCGATTACGGGCGCGTCAGGAACGATGGGTCGGGCTTTGGTGTCAGAGCTTTCTAAGCGCGGAGCGCAGGTGATTGCGTTAACGACTTCGTCGCAGGCTACTTTCCCTGTCGAGGCAGATCGCCAAACCGATCGCGAAATAGAGGTTTTGACATGGCAGTTAGGTAACGAATCAGCCCTACGCGATCGCTTGCAAAAAGTCGATATTCTCATCCTCAATCATGGCATTAATTTATTGGGGGCGAGAGATTCCGCATCAATTTACAAATCCTATGAGGTTAATACCTTTTCTGTTTTCCGTTGGATGGATTTATTCCTAGAGTCCTTAACCGCAGATAAAGCTGAAGATAAAACTGAAGATAAATCCATAACTTCCAAAGAAATCTGGGTAAATACATCGGAAGCGGAAGTTAATCCTGCCTTCAGCCCATTGTATGAACTCTCGAAGCGTGCGATCGGCGATCTGGTGACATTGCGTCGCCTTGATGCCCCTTGTCTGATTCGTAAATTGATTTTGGGTCCTTTCAAAAGCGATCTCAATCCCTATGGTGTGATGTCAGCAAGTTTTGTAGCTTGGGCGATCGCTACTTTAGCTCAGTACGGATTTCGCGATATTATCGTTACTATTAATCCCATTACCTTTATTGCTTATCCGCTCAAAGAATTTTGGCGATCGCTCTATTTTCGGGTATTTTCTCGCTCTCTCCCATAACTTATAATACCAAGTTAAGAAATGGCGTAGCCATTTCTTAACTTGAAAACCCTTACTAGGTTTAGTTTTTATAGCTATAGTTAGTAATGTTAGGACAAAAATCAAACCCAATAGAGAGTTGCGGCGCTTCGCGCCGCAACTCTCTATTGGGTTTGATGTCCTGACTTAAGTGAATAT